>JAGNMH010000678.1 GCA_017991275.1 Acidobacteriota bacterium | reverse complement strand
GCGCAATTTTTCCAGTTCTCGATCCAGCGTTGCCAGAGCGTTCTGCAATCCCTGCAACTCGCCACGGCGTTCTCGCAATCCGGCGATGGTGTTTTCGATGGCGGATTGCTGTTCGATCTTGTCGGCCAGCTTGCCGGACTCTGCTCGCGCTTCGGCGACTTCGGCCAATCGTTGTTCGGCCAGCTTGACGTTGCTGCGAGCTTCGATCAATTCGTGTTCGATTGCCGACAACCGTGCGCGCAATCCATCCCGCGCTTCGCGCTGTTTTTCCAGTTCAGCCAATCTGGCATTGGCGGTTTGATAGGCTTCATAACCCGGCAGAGCATCGGCGACGATTGTTGAGGCTTTGCCAGCCTGTTCGACCGATTCGCGCGCCGTCACCAGAGAATCTTTTTTCAGTTCCAGCTTGACGCTCAATCGTTCGATTGCTCCGCGCTGAGTTTGAATGCGACGAAGTAATTCGCCGAATTGAGTCACGATGGCTGCGGCCAATTCGCGTTCGTCGTTGGCGGTTCGGCTTTCAGTTTCCAGCGATTGCACGCGCGCTGTGGTTTCATCGTGTTCGCGGCGTGTTTCGTCATAAGTTTTCAGCTCACCTTCGGCAGAGGCCAGTTGTTTGTCTGATTCGGCAATTCGGGCTTCGATGTGGCGAATGGTGTCGCGCAGGTTGTCGGAGGCTTTGCGGTATTCTTCGACCTTCAGAATTTGATCGAAGATGTTTTTGCGATTGGTGGGCGAAAGCGTGAAATCGTAGGTGAATGTGCCCTGCGGAACTCCGATGGTGGATTTGAACAGCGCGGCCAGATCGGTGTCCGGTTCGACTTTCAGGTGTTGTCGCAACCACGGAACCACCTGGTTTTTCTGCTCAACCAGTCGAGTTTTCGTCGCCGGGTCGAAAACTGAATAACCAGTGCCGGTGTCGCGCGTGACGACGTATTCGCGTTCGTCCAGATCGGAAACGAAAGACACAACGACTTTGCCGCGTTTGGCTCCGCGTTTGACGAAATCTTCTTTCTTGTAATCCAGGTGATCGAACAGCGCCCAGGCAATGGCTTCCAGAATAGTAGTTTTGCCGGAACCGTTTTGCCCGCAAATGGCTATGACGCCGGGCTGAAAATTGAACTCGGCGGCGGCGTGATTCTTGACATTCTCAAGTTCGACTTTGGTGATTAGCAAGGCGGGGAACAGGTAATAGTCGGCAGGTTATAGGTGGTAGGTGAACGACGTTGCAAACGCCAACCGTCACCTATCACCTGTCGCCTGCGAACTAAACAGTTGCGTGCTCCACGACTTCGGGATTGTCTGTGTGACCCAGCAGATGGCGTCCTTCGGCGCTGCGCGGATCAATTGTGCGCACATGCTTGCGGCCTTTCATTTCCCAAATCGCGGTGATCTTTCCGCTTTTTTCAACTGCGTGGTAAGACGTTTCTTCGTGATGTGCTTCGGCGGTCACAGGCACCGAAGACTCTTCGGATGCGACATTTGTTTCGTTGTCGGTATTTTCGCTCATTGGATTTTTGCTCCTGATTCTATATGGATTTTTGCGAGGACTTTGAAGTAAGCCGGATTTTGCCACACGCCCTGCAAAGCTGTCTAGCGATCGATCGTTTCAGAGTGCCGTGTTGGCCGAGAGTAATGCCAGCGCGACAAATTTATTGTGACTTTGGCCAATGCCGCGTCGTCTTATGGGCAAGCAAGGTGCGTCGCCGGACTCAGGGCAGAACTTGTAAAGCGGCGCGGTCATTTCAAATTTTGGAATTTCAAAGGGAGACAGAACAATGAAACGAGTAATTGCAGTTTGCGGTGTGTTCGCACTGTTGCTGGCTATGTCAGTGGCGGCGTCGGCACAAAAATCCAGCTTCGCAGGCACTTGGGAATTGGATAAATCCAAAAGCCAATTGCCTGGTCGCCAGGCAGAGATGATTCAAAGCATCACCTGGACAATCACACAGGATGCCAACCAACTTTCTCGCGATCAGAAGATGGAGCGTAATCCGAATGCTCAAGCTCCGGGCGGCGGTGGCGGCGGTGGCGGTCGCGGCGGCGGTGGAATGATGGGCGGCGGCGGCCCATTGACGGTCAAGCTGGACGGCAGCGAAACCAAAACAGAAAACGAACGCGGAAAGACATCAACCAAAGCCACGTGGCAGGGCGGCGTTCTGGAAATCAAAACGACCGGAACGTTCAACACCCCGAACGGAGAAATGACAACGAATACGACGGAACATTGGGAACTGGCCGATGGAGGCAAAACCCTGAAAGTTCACCGCGTGTCTGAATCTCCGCGTGGGCCGCAGGAATCAACCATGGTCTTTACGAAGAAGTAATTTCCATCCGTAATCAGATTACATTTCAAACGGGCGATTTTTCCAAAGTGAAAGATCGCCCGTTTGCGTTGCCAGGGGAAAGTCTGGCTGATAAGTTCGCACCGCTATGATCGCAGAACCCATCATCGAACTTTGCCGAGTGGTTAAAGAAACTGGCGGGCAAGCTCTGCTTGTTGGAGGATGGGTGCGCGATTTTGCCAGAGGTGTCGAAAGCGTTGATTACGACGTTGAAGTTTACGGCGTCGAAGCCACTACTTTGCGCGTTCTGCTGGACAGGCAAGGGAAAGTTGATGCGGTCGGAGAAGCCTTCACGGTTTACAAGGTTCGATTGCGCGAAGGCCGGAAGAGTTTTGTGGCTGATGTCAGCCTGCCACGCAGAGAATCCAAAACCGGGCGCGGCCACAAAGGTTTTGTTGTCGAAGGTGATCCGAACATGACTTTTGCCGAAGCCGCTCGCCGCCGTGATTTCACCATCAACTCAATGATGTATGACCCCTTACTGGATGAGTACATTGACGTTTACTGTGGGCGAGAAGACCTGGCGCGAAAGATCATTCGCGTGGTTGATCCGGCGACTTTTGTCGAAGACAGCCTGAGAGTGTTGCGCGCGATGCAGTTCGCCGCGCGGTTTGAATTCACGATTGAGCCGGCGACGGTTGAGCTTTGCCGTTCGATTGACCTCAGCGATTTGCCAGCCGAACGCATTTGGGCGGAAGTCGAAAAATGGTTACTGGCAAAGCGGCCTTCTATTGGATTGAACGTGGCGCGAGAACTGGGAATTACGAAGGAGCTTTGGCCGGAAATTCACGCGCTTGCCAGTTGCCCGCAAGACCCGGCAACTCATCCCGAAGGCGACGTGTTCATTCACACTGGAATGGTTTTGGACGAAGCGCGAAAGTTAATTGACGACTTGCCGCGACCGAAACAGCTTGCTGTCATGCTGGGCGCGCTCTGCCACGATTTCGGCAAACCAGCGACCACCAAAGTCAAAGAATCTTTTTCATCCACGAAGACACACGAAGAAAACACGAAGCAAGGCACAGATAATTCAGGATTGCTTCGTGAAACTTCGTGTGCCTTCGTGGGAAAAATTACTGCTGTCGGTCACGAACCGGCAAGCGTCGAATTGACTGAAAAGTTTCTGGATCGGCTGAAAGTTTTCACATTCGACAATTACGACGTGAGACGGCAAACGCTGGCGCTGGTTGAACATCACGCCGTGCCTCATCGCTGGGGCAAGGCGAACAAGGCAGGGCAAATGATTACCGACGGTCAGTTTCGACGCATGGCTTTGGCGGTTGAGCCTGATTTGCTTTATCGAATTGCGCTGGCGGATTGTTT
>JAGNMH010000677.1 GCA_017991275.1 Acidobacteriota bacterium | reverse complement strand
TGGCGGCGTGGTGAAGCTGAACGGAGGCTGCGCGGATGTTATTCATTGATTGCCCAAAGTGCGAACTCGCCGTTCGCGGTCAGCAGCAAAAGCGAAGCAAGCTTGAATGTCTTCAGCCGTCAAATCAGGAAAATCGTCGAGAACTCCTTCAACCGTCATCCCGCCGCCGAGGTAATCGAAGACATCAGCCACCGCTATGCGAGTGCCTCGAATGCATTGCTTGCCGCTGCGAATTTCTGAGCTACTTGTGATTCGATCTCTGTAATTCATAGGCGCAGCCCAGTCTTCTGAATGATTGAGTTCAACGAGTCAGGGTAACGTCCAGAACCTGCACCCTGAAAACTTCACCCGCTTTGGAATCTTGCATATTTGGCTTTGCCGAAATTTATGGTTTCAGTCAGCCAGGCACGGGCCGCTTTGAACCCTTTTATAAGCTTGCCGTCGCGAATATCGCTAGTTCCAAGGTGCTGGCCAATCGCATTTTCCAGTCCTCGATAACGAGGCGGAAACATAACCACTTTGAAAAATTGCGTTCCATCTGCGCTATACAAAAGAGTTGGGTAAAAAGCTCCTTTGGTAATGGCGACAGTTCCAACCGGAAAAACAATAACCTGCGGATTGAAAACCAGCCACGGACGATAATGAAAACGGATAACTCCATCAACACCGCGCGATACACGCCCAAAAGTTCTTACAGGCACTTTGGAAATCGAACGAGCCAGAAAGGCATGAGGCTTCTCAGAAGACGCTCTACGGCGAAAACGTCGCGGAAAAATTGTATCAGCCGCGAGTATCGTTCCGAAGACCGTTAGCCTGAATGCCCATGGCGCAAGAAGTACTGCGATTATCACTAAGGAAAGAGAAACCACCGCACCGAAATATGGGTTGATGAAATATGACAATGCTACAGATGACAGCAGAAAAACTTTCACCAGCTTCAGAATTCCATCAATAAACCCAAACGGACATAGTGCAATTAGCACATTGATGCAATGCGTAGTAAGCCAAACTACGAAAAAAGCAAAAAGACAAAGCGGAAGGAAAATTGCAAAAGCGCCAATGTTCATACTAGCCAAGTTCATTGGCAACATAGAGGCATAATGTAATTCGGGCGAAGTTGCCTCAAATGCTTGTTGACCAACAGTAAAGTTCTCTGCCATTTGTGATGCCATAAAAGGAATAACAGCAGTGCCAGTGACAAGAGCGCTAGCTTTACTTTCAAATAATTCAGCCATATCAAATGGCTTCTTGATCAACGGTGGCACGACGGTGCCGAACGAATCTTTGAGAAAGCACAAAATAAGGATAAGAAACCCTGTTCCCCAAACTGCTGGATGACAATACCAGGGTAAAGACTCTCGCTCTACTTCAGAAGCACGGTAGTAACGCAAGGCACTCACAGAACTAACCCCAAGCATAGGAGAAATTGCGACGCCAGTCATCAGAGTTATTTCTTTGGCTAATTTGACACCAGGAAGCTGGTCTGGCGGCTCTAAGTCAGCCAGATGTTTTTGTGCTGATGCTGAAGTAATTGCAAAGACAAGCACGGCGCTTACTACAAAAGTTAGCAATGTGGCTGAGTAAAAATTCAAACATAACTTTCTTACCCATCCCTGTTTCGATCTCGGTTTCAAATTGGCGTACATTTGAACTCCTATGGTTGAGAACGTTGTGACCGATTACTTTTGGCAGATTTGCTGAAAACGCGGCGAAGTATAGTCGTGACGAACAAGCAAGACAACGGTATTTCTTCACAGATGAAGCAGGTAGACTCAAGATTGATGCCCCAGGCTTTGCCTTTCTTGACCCATTCTCTACGCCTCACAGATAATCCGCTGGTCAATAAACCTGAGCGGAGGTGAAATCTATGATCAGCAAAGAAGCGATTCGGCAAAAGCGAGAAGAGATCAGACGCATTGCGGCGGAGCATGGTGCGGTTAACGTACGCGTCTTCGGTTCGGTGGCACGAGGTGAAGAGCGGCCTGACAGCGACCTTGATTTGTTAATTGATGTTGGTCCAAAGACAAGCTCCTGGTTTCCGGCTGGGCTGATTCTCGATCTGGAAAAGCTGCTTGGTTGCCAGGTTGAGGTCGTTACAGAGAAATCGCTCAATCCGTTATTCCGAGAACAGGTGCTCCGCGAAGCCATTCAGATATGAAAGACGACTCAGTCTATTTAACCCACATCAAAGAATGCATCCGTCGCATTGAAGAAAACACTGGCGCGGGGCCAGAGGCTTTTCTCGACTCTCACACCATTCAGGACGCGGTGTTGCGAAACCTGCAGACGATGAGCGAGGCGACACAGCGATTGTCCGATGCAGTAAAAAACTCTCGGCCAGAAATTGACTGGATGCGCATCGCCGCTTTCCGAAACGTACTTGTTCACAACTACCTCGGCATTGATTTGCAAGTCGTCTGGGGAATCTTGACGCGCGATTTGCCGCCCTTGAAGCAGGTCATTTTTGAACTGCTGGGCGAAGATCAAAACGCTTCCTAGTATTCTTGACCCGTTCTCCACGCCTCACCCATAATCCGGCTATGCCAAACAAAAAACGCCTTTTTCTGATTGACGGAATGTCGAACATCTTTCGCTCGTATTACGCGATTCGTGGGTTGTCGAACTCGAAGGGGTTGGCGACGAATGCGGTGTACGGCTTCACGATGACGCTGCGGAAGATGATTGCCGAGCACAAGCCCGATTACCTGGGCGTCGTGCTGGATTCCAAGGAGAAAACTTTTCGCCAGGAACGGTTTGAAGCTTACAAATCGAACCGCCCGCCGATGCCGGAAGACCTGGTTCAGCAGCTTCCTTACATTGATCGAGTCTGCGCGGCTCTGCGAGTGCCGGTGGTCAAGATTCCAAAGTACGAAGCCGATGACATTCTGGGCACTCTGGCCAAGCAGGCGACGGCGGAAGGTTTGCAAACCATTCTGGTCACCAACGACAAAGACCTGGCTCAACTCATTCACGATCCCGACGTAATCATGCTGCGAATGGAAAAGAACATGGGCGAAACCCTGATGGACGAAGCCGGCGTCAAAGCCAAGTTCGGCGTGCGTGCAGACCAGATCATTGACTGGCTGGGGTTGATGGGCGACCCTGTGGATTGCATTCCGGGCGCTCCGGGCATTGGCGAAAAAGGCGCGGTTGGTTTGCTGGAACAGTTCGGCAACATCGAAAACGCTCTGGCCGGTTGGGAGCAGGTCAAACGCAAAACTTACCGCGAGTCTCTGCGAGACAACGCCGAACAAATTCGATTATCGCGCGAACTGGCTACGATTGATGTCAACGTTCCGGTCAAGCTGGACTTGAAAGGATTGATTTACGAAGCGCCGGATTACCAGGCGGCTCACGATCTGTTTGCGGAATTGGAGTTCGCCACTCTGACGCGCGAATTTGCCAAAGGCGCGACCGAAGGCGAGAAGGTCGAAATCAAAGTTGCCGAACAAGCCGATTCAAATTACACGCGAATTTCCACAGTTGAAGAGTTGAGCAAGCTGACAAACGCGCTGGCCGACGTTGGCCGATTCGCTTTCGGCTTGAGCGAAAATGGCGAAGGCGAATTGATCGGCGTGGCGTTTTCCAGCGCAGCGAATTCGGCCACCCACTTTGATCTGGCCGGATGCGACGACCGCGACGAAGCCTTCAAGCTGCTGAAAGAACTCTTCGGC
>JAGNMH010000676.1 GCA_017991275.1 Acidobacteriota bacterium | reverse complement strand
GCGTGGTTTTGTTTGAAGCTTTGCGGCAAAGACAAACCAGCCAACACTCCGTCAGATAATCAAGAACTCAAGTGTATGCGCGGGACTCTGGCCGAAACGCCTGTGACTACTTCATAGGAAATCGTGTCAATCTGTTCGGCCAAATCTTCGGCTGAGATTTTCAGGCCGCCTTGTTCCCCAATCAACACTGCTTCATCGCCAAGCTGGACTTCCGGCACATCGGTGACATCAATTATCGTCAAATCCATGCTGACTCGGCCAACGACCGGCACAAACTGGCCGCGAACAATGACCTGACCAGAATTCGACAGCGCACGTGAATAACCATCGGCATATCCAATCGGCAAAGTCGCAATTCTGCTTTCGCGTTCGGTCGTGAATGTCGAACCGTATCCCAGCGAAGTCCCAGCCGGAACCGTCTTCAACAAAACAATGCGAGATTTAAGCGACATGACAGCTCTGAGCGGCAAGGCCTCCTGCCTGGGCGACAACACATCGCGCGTCAGCCCGTACATTGCCGCGCCTGCCCTGGCCAGATTACCGTGAGCTTGCGGATAAGCATGCAGCCCCGCGCTGTTTGCCAGATGAAACCAGTTGGGTTGAAAACCAAGCTCGCGCAGAACGAAAACGGCTTCGTCGAAAAGTCGAATTTGCCGTTTGGTGAAATCGGATTCTGCGCTGTCGGCATCCGCAAAATGAGTCATCACGCCATCCAGTTTGATGTGATCGAAAGCCAGTAAGCCGCGCGCAAACTCCGTCAGTTCCTGCAGCGGCACGCCCAGCCTGCCCATTCCGGTGTCTACTTTCAGGTGGAAGCTGACGATGCGACCGGCAGCTTTTGCTCGCTCGTTCAACTCTTCGGCCAAATCCATGCGAAACAACGCCGGGATCAAATCGTGTTCAAGAATCAACTCGCCTTGAGTCCGCCAGAAACCTCCCAGGCAAAACACAGGCTGAGTTATGCCCGCTTGCCTTAGCTCAACGCCTTCTTCAACCAGAGCCACTCCGAACCAGTCAGCGCCAACGGATTCAAGCGCACTAGCGCATTCAACCGCTCCGTGGCCGTAAGCGTTGGCTTTGACCACAGCCATCAGCGGCGTGCCAGGTTTGCCGGTAACTGCCAGATGGCGTTTGAGCGTCAGGTAGTTTTCCGTCAAGGCGGAAAGAGAAATTTCCGCCCAGGTTGGACGATGATTCGTAGGTTGCGGCATGAGTCCATTTACAACGATTCGCGCGAAATGTCGTGGAAGCGCGTAAGAGCTTTACGAAAGACCAGATCAATGCTGCCGATCGGGCCGTTGCGCTGTTTGCCGATGATGATCTCGGCGATGTTCTGCCTTTCGGTTTCTGGCTTATAGACCTCTTCACGAAAAATGAACATCACGACGTCGGCGTCTTGCTCAATACTTCCGCTTTCCCTCAAGTCTGAAAGCTGCGGTTTGTGGTCTGTGCGGGTTTCTGTGGCGCGTGAAAGCTGCGACAGAGCAATCACCGGCACATTCAATTCTTTGGCCAGAATCTTCAGTTCGCGTGAAATTTGGGAAACTTCCTGCTGGCGGGATTCGGTGCGGCCTTTGCCGCTCATCAACTGCAGGTAGTCAATTATCAGTAAATCAAGTCGCTTCTGTTCATTCTTAAGACGGCGAGCTTTGGCGCGAACTTCCAACGTGTTGATGCCAGGCGTGTCATCCAGAAAAATATCCGCCTGAGAAAGTTCACCGACTGCCAGCGCCAATTTTCGCCAATCGTCCTTGTTAAGCATCCCGCTACGCAAACGATGCGCGTCAACCTGAGCCTGAGAACACATCAGTCGTTGAACCAATTGCTCCTTACTCATTTCCAAAGAGAAAACTCCGACGACGGCTTTTTGGCGATCTTCGTGAACTCGACCGGACGAATCCTGTCCGAGCGCGGCGTTCTGGGCGATATTGAGCGCGAACGCGGTCTTACCCATTGACGGGCGGGCGGCGACGATCACCAAATCTCCGCGCTGCATGCCCGAAGTCATGTGATCCAAGTCGGTAAAACCAGTGGCTATACCGGTTATTAGCTGTTGATGAGCAGCAATTTCTTCGATGGTGTGAAGCTGTTTTTCGGCAACTTCGCCAATGTGAACAAAGCCTTGTTTGATACGATCTTCGGCAATGGCCAGGATCAGGCGCTCTGCCCGGTCAAGGATTTCTTCCGGCTCTTCTTCGTCGTCAAAAGCCATCTGCATGACCTGATTGGATGCGCCAATCAGTTTGCGAAGCATACCCTTGCCTTTGACCAGCCGGACGTAAGTGTCAATGTTGGAAAAGCGAGGCACTCCGTCAAACAAAGAAGCGATATAGGCTGGGCCGCCGATCTGTTCCAATTCTCCGGCTCGGCGCAACTCTTCCTGCAAGGTCAATGGATCAATTCCCTGCCCCGCTTCGTAAAGCTTGATCATCTTGTCGAAGATACGACGGTGAGAAGGCAGAAAGAAGTCATCAGGCCGAAGATGCTCGACGGCCTGATTGATTATTACGTTGTCCAGCAGGATGACGCCCAGAATCATACGCTCGGCATCAACATTGCTGGGCAACGATCTTTCTAAACTGAAATCTCCGCCCGAACCATTTCCTGCCATATTGCCTGTTCCCTGTTTTTGAACTGGTTTTATTGAACGTCACTGTCTGGCGGCGCAATCTGGAACGAACTTTCCGACTCGGCCAGTGACACGCCCTTTACCCGTCGAAGCTTTTCCACTGCCGCTTCGTCAATTGATCCGGAAATTATGCCGATGGACTTCATCTCACGTTCGATCGTCATTCCGGCTTTGCGACATCGAGCCACAATTTCAGAAAAGTCTTTTAGATGATCGTCTGCAACCGAAACAGTCAGATTTACTTTGCTCATTGCCTTACCTCGATTTGAGCCGATGCGGTACCGCGCCATTCTATGGAGCCTGAACCAATCCCATTCCCACATCGCGCGACGGCAAATCCAGTCGTCGGGTGCGCGAAACCAGCGCCATCCACAAAGCATTGCCGCGCAAATTCGGATCGGATTCGGCAAACAACGCCGCGATCCCGGCCACGTGCGGCGTAGCCATGCTGGTTCCGCTCATCTCTTTGTACAGCTTGTTTCGTGGCACTGAAGATCGAATATCTACTCCGGGCGCGGCAATGTCTACGCCGCCGCCATCCGGGTTGATGCCTCCGTTTGAGAACGAAGCGATTCGCAATTTTTGATCTATTGCGGCGACTGCCAGAATTGACGGGCAGTTGGCCGGATGACCGACCGGCGCAATGAAACCTGAGCGACGGCTGTCGTTACCGGCGGCGACGACGATCAAAGAACCCGCATTCAACGCGCGCACCCCGACATTTTCATAAATCTGTGAAAAGCTTTGGCCGGCGCCAACCGGAGCGCTCAGAGACATTGAAATCACTGCGCAGCCATTGGTCACCGCCCAGTCAATTCCAGCCAGAATTCCTCCGTCAGAACCAAACCCACGATTGCCAAGCACTTTCCCGGCAAAGATTTCTGCTTCATAAGCCACTCCGTATCGCGGATTCTTTTTGGGCTTCAACGATCAGCAGGCTGTGCCAATACAATGGGTTCCATGACCATGAGCGTCGTCTACCGTCTCTTTCGGAACAAATGATTGCGCAGTAATTTTGCGTCCGACAAATTCCGGATGCCCCAAATCCA
>JAGNMH010000675.1 GCA_017991275.1 Acidobacteriota bacterium | reverse complement strand
CGCGGGCGGCTCAGTCAATGTCCGCAACATTTCTGGGGATGTGATTGTCACAGGCTATGAAGGTCAGGCAATCATCGTCACCGGAACCAAATCCGGACGCGACAGCGACAAGGTCAACATAGAAGACCGCAGCGCTGGCAACACGGTTGACGTTCGCGTGGATTATCCCGACCGCTGCGACAATTGCGATGTTGAAGTGCGTTTTGAAGTCAAAGTGCCAAGCCGCATCGCTTATAAATTCAATTCGTTTTCCAGCGTCAGCGGTGACGTTTCTGTGACTGGTGTCAGTGGTGAACTGAATGCCAGAACTGTCAGTGGAAATACCACAGTCAACAATGTCAGTGGCACAGTCAATGCGACTTCGGTCAGCGGCAATACTCACGTCGGCAAAGTTGCGGGCACGGTCAGCGCCAAATCCACCAGCGGCAACGTTGAAGTCGAGATCGTTTCGTTGGACGGAACAACTGGCGCGATGGAATTCACTTCGGTTAGCGGAGACGTCCAGGTCAAACTGCCGGGTAATCTGGATGCTGAGGTGAAGCTTTCTTCGATGAGCGGCAGGCTGAAAACGGATTTCCCCCTGACCATCGAAGAATCGAAATACGGCACTGGCCGCAAAGCCAATGGCCGTCTGGGCAACGGTTCGCGCAACCTGAAAATTTCCACGATTTCGGGCGATGTCAGTTTGCTGAGTATGTAAAAGGCTGAAAGCTGAAAGTAAAAAGGCAAAAGTGAAAGAATTGGTCTTTCACTTTTGCCTTTTGTTTTTTGCCTTTTGATTTCTTTATCCGGGGTCTTCGTTGACCTTTCCTTTTTTGCCTTTTCTGACCGGTTCTTCCGGTTTTGTAGGTCTGGCGTCTGCGGGTGGGCGGAGTATTTTAGGATTCGAATCAACAGCCCGTGCGACAGGCTCACGCGATTGTTCAATCACGCGGTCGCGCGTCGCAGGTTTCGGAGTCGGTTTTGGCGCCGGAGTTTCAACCTTTTGATGCTCTGAATCAGGGTCGGCCAATGGATCAAGGTTCGGCTCCATTTCTCCTGGTAGCAAGCCTCCGTCGCGTTCGGCAATTCTGGCCAGCTCAGCGGCGTGTTTACGAGCGCGATCGGCCTGAATCGGACGCATTTCCTCAGGCACTGAAGGAATTGCCGGGAATTTATCCTTAGGTTTGTCCTTCAAATAATCGCGCATGAAATCAATCCAGAATGGCAGCGCAGCCGTGCCGCCGGCTTCACCTCTGCCAAGCGATTTTTTGCTGTCGCTGTAACCGATCCAGACTCCGCAAACCACAGACGGCGTGTAGCCGATGAACCAGGCATCGGTGAAATCATTGACCGTGCCGGTTTTGCCGCCAATCGGCCAGCCCAGCGAACTTGCGGCTCCAGCCGTGCCGAACTGCACAACGCCGCGCATCAATTCAACCATTTGAGCGGCAACATATTCGTTCAGGACTTTGTATTGTTTAGGCTCGGTCTGATCCAGGACGTTGCCGTCGCGGTCAACGACTTTGCGAATGCGAGTCGGTTCAACCAGAACTCCGGCATTTGGGAACGCGCCGTAAGCCGAAACCATGTTCAGCATCGGCTCTTCGGTTGCTCCAAGAGCCGACGGCAAATACGGAGCCATCGGTTTTGGCAGCTTCATACGTTTGACCAGGTCAGCCGCATTGCGAACTCCGATTTCGTCCAGTATTCGCACTGCCGGAATGTTGCGCGACAAGGCGAACGCCTTGCGAATCGGCATTGCTCCCAAAAACGTGTCGTCGTAATTGTGCGGTTCGTAATTTCCTTTGTTGAAAGGTGAATCATCCACGATGTCGTCCGGTTTCAATCCTTGTTCCAGCGCGGCAGCGTAAATGAAAGGTTTGAAGGCCGATCCGGTTTGTCGTTCGGCCTGGGTCGCGTGATTGAACTTGCTGGTGGCAAAGTTGTATCCGCCGACCATCGCTTTGATCTCGCCGGTTTTGGGTTCGATCATCAAAAGCGCAGCTTGCACGTCGGGTTCCGGGTCTAGTTTGACGTTCAAACGATGATTGTTGCGATCAACTTCCTCGACTTTGAACTGAGCCAGATCGCCACGTTTGAAGAGTTTCGATGGTGGGCGGTTCAATGCTTCCGTTTGAGCCGCTGTGATGGTAGCCGAATACTGGCCGAACGAAACCTTGGTTCCTTTGTCGCTGACTTCCTTAATCAATCCCGTGACGATGTCGCCGGCGTTGGGTACTGCTATCCACGCGGGATGTTCGTAAGTGTCCGGGTCTGCGTTGTCTTTTTCTATGATGTTTTCAAATTTTACTCGCCAACCATGCCGTTTCTCATACATGCGAGCGCCTTTGCGAACTGCTTCGGTGGCCAGCTTTTGGGCTTCGGCGTCAATGGTCGTGTAAACCTGCAAACCGGCGCGGTAAACATCCATCGCATCCTGAGCATGTTTTTCGACCAGAATCTTTTGCAATTCCTGCCGGACTTCTTCGACAAAGTAAGCGTAAGGCGAATAATCGTTTTTACCGCGTTGATCGTCCACGGCCAGACCCAGCGGCCTGGCTTTGGCTGAATCGGCTTCGTCCGGTGATATGTAACCGGCGTCCGCCATCGCTTGCAGAACCAGATTGCGCCGGTCTTTTGCGGCCTTCTGACGATTGATGGGCGAAAACTGAGTGTGGCTTTTCGGCAGCGCAGCCAGCATCGCGTATTGTTCCAGGTTGAGTTCGTTCAGATGCTTGCTGAAATAGTAATTCGCCGCCGCTTCAAATCCGTAAGCTCCACCGCCCAGAAAAATCTGATTGCAGTAAAGCGTCATGATTTGCTCTTTGGTATAAACACGCTCGATCTGCAATGCGTAGATGGCTTCGTTGATTTTGCGGATAGAGGAACGCTCGCGCGTCAGGAACAGGCCGCGTGCCAATTGCTGAGTCAGAGTTGAAGTTCCCTGCACGCGCCGCGCGCTCATGACGCTTTGCACCACGGCTCCTACCAATCTTACCGGGTCAATGCCGATATGATCGTAAAAGCGGGTGTCTTCGATGGCCATCAACGCCTGTCTCATCCGTTCAGGAATCTGTTTGTATTCCAGCGGTATGCGCCGTTCCAGCGATAACTCACCGATCACGGTTTTACCGTCGTCGGCAAAAACCTTTGTGACTTGCGGAGGGTGGTAATCGGCCAGCGAATCCACATCGTCTGCAAAGCTGCTAATGCTGGTTTGGCAGGCGAAAGCGGCACCGGTCATCAGTCCTGCGACCGCCGCAAGCAGGATTACCGACCGGAAACTGGTGGAACGCAGGAAATCTTCGACACGAAATCTGAAGTCTGTTAGCTTATCTTGCAGATTTGACCAGTTTGTTCCGGATGAAGAGTGACGAGAACCATTCGGTTCATCGTCAGGCGACTGGAAAAAGTCTTTGTCTGACATAGCGCCGCGGATTATACCAGCCGGAGGCCGCCAAAGCTCAAGACCTGAACTACCAAAGAGGATAACCATGAACTTGACTCGACGAACTATTATCGCGCTGATTTTTTGCCTGACATTGCCATTGGCCGTCGCCGCCCAAACCGGCAAGCAAACCAAATCCGATGAAACTGCCATTCGCGCAGTGCTGGACGCACAAGTCACAGCCTGGAACACGGGCAAATTGGAAGATTTCATGACCGGTTACTGGCGTTCGCCAAAACTGACTTTTTTTTCAGGCGGTCGTAAAT
>JAGNMH010000674.1 GCA_017991275.1 Acidobacteriota bacterium | reverse complement strand
CAAAGTTGATCGTGCTTTGCCAACCGCATTAAGCCGCAAGGTCAATTTCAACTTATCGCCTGCCCCGATTCGCCAGCAGATTGGCAAGTCCTTCAATCTGGCGGTCGAAGCCAATGGACAAGGCGAGATGGTTGGCGCCAATCTGGCAATCCGTTTTGACGACAAGAAGCTCAAGGTCAAAACCGTGCGCGGCGGAGAAATGTTCGGCCAACAACCGGAACTAAGTTTCGACGTTGATAAAGGAGTCCTGAAGGTCCAGATCAATACTCCGAAAAAGACTCCGGTTTCGGCCAAAGGCAACGTCGTCGTTATCGAGTTTACGGCAGTTGCCGAAGGCGAATCCAATATCACCTTCAATAACTCTGACACAAAAGTAAATCTGGCTGACAAAAAGAGCGCGCCAGCCAGCGGCTCAACCGCTCAGGTTGTTATTACCCGTGACGCGGTGGCGAGTTCGACCAATGACAGATAGCAAGAAGACAAGAACCGGTAACCGGCAGAGTGACTCTGGGTTCACTCTGCTGGAACTGATTATCACGCTGGCGATCATTGCAATTATGGTGGCGGGAACGGTTCCCTTCGCCCACAGCATGATCAGACGTGAAAAAGAGTTGGAACTACGTCGTAACCTGCGCGATATTCGCAAAGCCATTGATGGTTATTACATTAGCTGCCGCAATAACGAAATACCCAGATTCCAAACCAAACCGGAAGATTGTTATCCGGCTGATCTACAGGTTTTGGTAGATGGGTATGAGCCGGTAGGTAAAACGGGCGGCGCTTACAGAAGGTTTTTACGCAGAATCCCGATTGATCCGTTTACCGGAAATGCCGATTGGGGATTGCGGTCAATGGAAGACGATCCATTCCCGCCGACCTCTGGATCAGGTCCAACTCAGTCCAATGGCGTTTTTGATGTTTACAGCAAAGCCCACGGCAAAGCGTTGGACGGCACGGAGTACAGCACATGGTAGAGATCGGCAAGAATAAAACTCGTCAATTCTGGCCAGTTAGATTCACCGAACTCTCACGTAATTACAGAGTTGGCGAATCTGGGTTCACGCTGCTTGAACTGATAATTACTCTTTTGATCATTTCAATCCTGGCTGTGGGGGCCGTCCCTGTCGCCCGCAATTTATCGCGGAAACAGAAGGAGCGGGAATTAAAGCGATCTTTGCGGGAAATTCGACTGGCGATTGATCAATACCACAAGGATTGCGAAGAAAAAGTGATTGATACTCGCTTCCTGAAAAACCCGGAAAAACATGCCTGTTACCCGGAAAGCCTGGACATGCTGGTCGAAGGCGTTGAAAAGTTCGACGGGCAAAAATTACTCCCAACCGGAGTAATCAAGCGATACCTGCGGCGAAAACCAATAGACCCGATGACCGGACGCGATGATTGGGAAACCAGATCAGTACAGGATGAGCCTGATTCGTTTGGGGGCGACCAGAACGTGTATGATGTTCGCAGCCGATACAGGCAATTGTCGCTGGACGGAAAAACTTATTACTCCGAGTGGTAAACAATGAAAATTAGAATCTCAAACTTGGAATCAGATCGCCGATTGTTTCATCGCGCTCAACGCGGCTTCACTTTTATGGAGTTGCTGATCGTGATGGTCATCATCTCGATTTTGGCGGCAGTCGCCATACCGAAATACCTGGCTCACCTTCATCACGCCAAAGAGGTTGTGCTGCAGCAGGACCTGTGGGCAATGCGACGCGCAATTGATTTTTACACCACAGACAAAGATAAACCGCCGCAAAGCCTTCAGGAGTTGGTTACATCCCAATACCTTAGAGAATTGCCCAAAGACCCTCTTTGTCCTGATTGCGGCTGGGAGGAAATCCCTGCACCAAGCGATGCTTTCGACCTGAGTTCTCAGGGTGGCGGCATCGGCGATGTCAAAAGTCGAGCCGAGGGAGTTGATTCCAACGGCAAAGCTTACAGAGAGTACTAACACTGAACCGTCACCGACGGCTTTTTGATCCTTTTATGCAACAAATTCCTGTTTTATCCGGCTTGTGGAACTTTCTAACCGCGCCTGACCTTCCCCGCACTGCATTGGCCATCAGTGAAACCCATCTTTCAATAGTCACACTGAAACGGAGCCAGGGCGAATTTGAACCGCGCAATTTGGGTGTCTTGCGATTGCCTGCGGGACTGGTCGAAGGCAGTTTCACCGAACCGAACATTACCAACGAAGCTTCGCTGATCGAACATCTGACCAGAACCGCCAATCAAGCAGGAATCAAACGCCCGAGCGCATTGAGCGTGGCCCTTCCGACAGGCAGCGCGCGCAGTCAGGTCATCACGCTTGATTCCAACCCGCACTCGCGCCAGGAATTGGAGCAGTTGCTGGAATGGAAAATTGAGCGCGCATTCGGACAGAAATTTACCGACCTGAAAATCAGTCACTCCAAATTGAGCGCTTTTCATGGACGACCTCAATGGCTGGTCACCGCTGTACACAATTCGGTGTTGGAACAGTACGAACGCATATTCAAACAATTACGCTGGCCGGTTGGATTGATCCTGCCGCAGCATCTGGGTGAAGCTCAGTGGTTGATGCGGCAACGGTTGGGCGATGATCAAGTCATCGTCAGTCTTAATGATCGCGGCTTCAGCGCAGTCATTGTGCGTGGCGATCAACCAATCCTGGTTCGCGAGGTGGAGTGTTCGCCGGAAGAACGCGAAGACGAATTTTTCCGCCTGATTATTTTTTACCGGGATCGCCTGTTGCCAGAAAACGAACCTATTAAACTGAGTCGAATTCTGACACTGGGCACTGTTGCCGAACAGCGCCGTTTCCGCGAGGTTGTGGCTTCGGCATTGCAAAATCACGCAATCGCCCTCGACACTCAACAAATTGGATTGAAAGTAGACCCGAATGCTCCTTTCGGGCATTTCGCCGCGGCTGGCGGCCTGGCCACAATGGCCTGGAGTTATTGAGCCAAACATTTAGACCTTGAAAGGATTTTTATGAGAGCACACACGAAATTATCTTTAACCAAATTACTACTGACCTTCGCATTGGCATTGCCTGCCGCATTTGGAATTGCATGCAGCAAGAGTTCCGTCGCGGACAGCTCGGCGGCGAATCCGGCAACTGCAAGCGCCACGGCTACACCGGCTGAAGTTGCGGCTCAACCTTCTCCTCAAACCGCTGCAAATCCGGCAGTCAGTCCAACACCGGTTGGCCCTTCCGGTCAGACGACGCCAAATTCGCCGTTTGACCTGCAACCTGGCGAAAAAAGACAGATGGCTGGCAATATGCCCGTCATGGTCAGCACAGCCAAACCGGCTTTAACGCCCGCGCCCGACCCGTTTCCTCCGCGTGCAGAGCCACCAGTGGTAATGGAAAACGGCAAAATCAAACAGCAATGGCAAGCCGTAGCCGAAGCAGCCAACTTGACCAGCCCTGTCAAAGGCCGTTCCGATGCTGCCAAACTGGGACAGGAGTATTACCTGCAAAAATGCGCCGATTGTCACGGCAGATCTGGCAAAGGCAACGGCTGGATGTCGGCCATGACCAAACGCGACGGCAAACCGCTGCCTCCACCAAATCTGGCAAGCAAAATGGTTCAGGCAAACTCCGATGGAGAATTGTTCTGGAAGATCACCAACGGAAAATCGCCCATGCCTTCGCATCGTGTGCGCTTTGACGACGACCAACGTTGGTTGATCGTGGCC
>JAGNMH010000673.1 GCA_017991275.1 Acidobacteriota bacterium | reverse complement strand
CCTTTCTGGATCGAGTTCAGCAAATGGCCAAGCCTTTGACTGAAAACTTTCGGGTAGTTGTTCGCAGCGGCTGTTATGTCACTCACGACCACGGAATGTACGACCGCAAACACGGAGCGGCGCTGGCTCGGTCAGGTAACACGGTTCCCGAATTCAAACCGGCGATGGAGTTGTGGGCTTACGTGCAATCCATTCCCGAAGCCAAACGCGCTTATCTGACTTTCGGCAAACGCGATTGCGCTTATTGCGCGGACATGCCGATTCCGTTGTTTGCCTTGTCGGAAAATGAAAGTTTGAGCACGGCTCGGCCAATGACCAACGCCAAAGTCGTGGCCTTGAACGACCAGCACGCTTATCTGGATTTGAGCGGCGAAGAAAATTTGAAAGTTGGCGATTTGGTTTGTTGCGGCATTTCGCATCCTTGTCTGGCCTTCGACAAATGGCGGGCAATTCCGGTGGTCAGCGACGATTACGAAGTCGTTGACCTGTACCACACGTTTTTTTGAAGTAACTGCTTATCCGAACCAGTACCGCGACCGGTAGAGAGCGTCTTTTCCACGAGTTGTCACTTGTGAAGGCTCGCTCCCTACCGGTCGCGGTACTGACCCGATCACGCTGATACCACACGAGGGTTTATGTTTATCAAAGTGATTTTGGCGACTGTTCTGTTTGGCGTTTACCCTGCATTCGCTCAGTCTCCGACTTCAAACATCGAAACGATTACTCGAAAGCTGTCGTCCGCCGAATTCGCTGGCCGAGCTTCAAAAACCGCTGGCGCGCAAAAAGCCGCCGAATTCATCGCCCAACAGTTCAACGCCGCCGGGCTGAAGCCGTTGCCCAACGCAGCGCCAAACGTCGCCGCCTTGATCGAAGGCAAAGCGCGCAAAGATGAATTCGTCATCGTCGGCGCGCATTACGACGGCTTCGGCAATGGCTTTGCCGGAGCAATGGATAACGCGACAGGCGTAGCTCTGATGATCGAAGTCGCCCGGCTGCTTCAGAAAGCTCCGCCAAACCGCAGTGTGCTGTTCATAGCCTTTGACGGCGGCGAACAAAACAATTCCGGCGCGAAGCTGTACGCCGAACGTCCGCTGGTTCCACTGGATAAAACCGTAGCCGCCATCAACCTGACTGGCTTCGGCGCAGGCTTTGGCGATCAATTGCTGGAAACGCTTTACGTTATTGGCGCAGAGTTTTCGCCGCAACTGGCCGACGCCGTGACGAAAAACAAACACGGTGACGTGTCGCTGGCAATGTTAGGCGACGACGTGACGCGCTTTGCCGGAGCCGAGCATCTGCATTTCAAGTTTGGCCAGCTTCCGGCGATCACCATCACCAACGGAATTCATTACGCCTACCACACTCAAGAAGACGTGCCAGGCCGCATTAACTTTGCGGCGCTCAACAAACACTCTGCGACGCTGGCCAAGCTGATTGCAGAAATCGCCAACACTCCCGCAAAGATCGAACGCACAACACAACCGAGTTACGATGCCGACGAAGCTTCGGAATGGTTGCGACTGCTGACGGCTCTGCGAGAAAACGTGTTGAAAACCGCTGAAAACAACGCCGGACAAGCTCAGATTGACGACGTGCTGCTGGAACTGAAACGCTTCAAAGGCCGCGCCGTGCAGGAAGCCAAAGCCCGCCAAGCCGTCATATTGCGCACAGCCAGTTTGTGTTTTTACATCGCCAACCCCAACGGAGTTGAATACAACTCGCTGCTGAACGCCGCGCGCAACGCCGAACAAAGCGGCAAGCGACAACAAGCAATCGCCGCTTATCAAAAGTTGCTGAAATTTATCGAAGACGAATACCGTCGCGACGATCTGACGGTGAATGAAATCCGCCAGCGACTGGCGAAACTAAACGGAAAATAGTTCGTACGTAGCTCCGCCTAAAAGCCAATGACGTTAAGTTAAGCAAAGTCCGACAAACTTCAGTTTGTCGCCGGTCTTCTCGAAAAGGCTATTGGCCGAAACCTCGACAAACTGAAGTTTGCCGGACTCCAAGCCAAAATCGCTAACTTAACGTCATTGGCCTAAAGGTGGAGCTACGTACGTATCGTTTCGTGATCTACTGATAATACCTGTTGACACTCTGACCTTATGGAATGACCAACTACTATTGCGCAGAAATAAGAGTTGTGCGATAGTCCGCGCCGCTTACCGACAAATTCTGCTGGGAAAAAATAAAAAATAGCCTGGGATCACAGGCAAGGAAGATAAATCAACTGGGCATCAATGTGACCGGTCGCGGTTTAGTTTGTGGAAAATTGCTGTGACCGCCTCACCCCAACGAACGCTCGATTTCTCGACGTACGTTATCCTATTAACATCACCATTCAACTTCGGAGGTAATGAAATGCACAGGATTACTAAACTCAGTAGTCTTATATTCCTGGCGCTCGCGCTGACGGCTTCGGCCTTCGCGCAAACCACCAGCGGATCAATAAGCGGCAATGTAGCTGACCCGAATCAGGCAGCGGTTGCCGGAGCAACGATTACCCTTAGCAATGAAAGCAAAGCCTTTTCGGTTTCCGCGACCACGGATAAAGAAGGGCGATTCGTCTTTCCGACTCTGTCGCCAGGCACCTACAAATTATCCGTCGAAGCCAAAGGCTTCAAGAAAGCGGAACGCACCGGAATTTTGCTGGTGGCCAACGACAAACTGACACTGAGCGATCTGGCGTTGGAAGTCGGCGCAACCAGTGAAACAGTGACGGTCACTGCTGAAGCAACCCAGGTGCAGTCCGAAAGCGCCGAACGCTCTTATGCTGTGCAAGGCGAAATCGTGCAGAACATCGCCGTCAACGGACGTAGCTTCGTCAATCTGGCTTCGATTGCGACGGGTGTTGTGTTCAACAACAACGTCGGCAACAGCGACGCCATCACCAACGTTTCAGCAAACGGTTTGCGAACCAGCGCCAACAACCTGCAATTGGACGGCGTGGCCATTGTGGACACCGGCAACAACGGAACGATGATCGCCGTCAACCTGGACGCCATCGCTGAATTCAAGGTTTTGACCTCGAATTATCAGGCAGAATTCGGACGTTCGGCTGGCGCGCAAATCAGCGCCGTGTCGAAAGGCGGGACAAAAGATTTCCACGGTTCGTTTTACACTTTCCGCCGACACGACGGGATGAACGCCAACACCTGGATCAACAACCGCAACAGCACGCCGACCAATCAAATCAATAAGCCGCGTCTGGATCAGCGCGATATTGGTTACACGATCGGTGGCCCGGTATACATCCCTGGCAAATTTAACACTGACAAAGACAAATTCTTTTTCTTCTTCAGCCAGGAACATCAAAAACGCTTCACGCCGCCGACGACTCCGGTCAACGTTCGCGTGCCGACGGCGCTGGAACGGGCTGGCGATTTTTCGCAAACCACGGATAACACCGGCGCTTTGTACCCGTATATCCGCGATTACACCTTGAATGCTCCTTGCAACGCTTCCAACACATCCGGCTGTTTCAAAGACGGTGGAGTGCTGGGCAAAATCCCTGCTAACCGGTTGTACCCGCTGGGGCTGAAGATTCTGAGCATTTATCCGAATCCGAATATCAGCATTCCGGGAGCGAATTACAATTACCAGACACAGGAACCGACCAGCGCACCGCAACGCCAGGATTTGTATCGTGGCGATTGGGTCATCAACAGCAATTGGCGCGCGACCGGCAAATACCTGTACAA
>JAGNMH010000672.1 GCA_017991275.1 Acidobacteriota bacterium | reverse complement strand
AATGCCGAGCGGCAATGTATTGGGGTTGTATTCCACTTCGGTTTCTGGCGTCGCTCCGACCGTGCCGAAGCGTTCGATGAGCTTGCCATCCAGATAAATCTCCGACGCGCCGTAATGCACCATCACCAGTGCCAGCGGCTGATTCGCTAACGCCGGATCAACTTGCAAGCGCAGCCGAAACCAGCCGAGGCCGTGCCAGCCGCTCTGCGGAATACTGTCGAGCGTGATCGCCGTGCCGTTCAAACTCTCCCACGGGCGATCATCGAACTGCGGATCAGCAAAGCGCGGATCATCACCGGGCGCGTATTTCCAGCCCAGCTTGTCGAGTTCGACGGCTTGGCCGTTTTGCAGGCTGCTCGCCGTCAGAGTGACAACCTCGCTGCTTTGTGCCAGCGCGAAAGAAGAGAGAAGAACTAGAAATGTGCAGAGAATGAAGAAGCGTGAGGGCGAGTTGGGAATCGGCATAATGGCTGGCCTCAGTCGGATTTGCCTGATGGTGTTGGCCCACTACTCGGCTGGCGGTTTTTCGGTGGCGCGTTTCTTTCCGAAGATTTCGCCGATGCGGCAGCGGAATCCGGGCAGAATGGCTTCGCTGGTCAAGTCTTCGTTTTCGGTCAGAATGGTGACTTTGGTTGGTGAATCGTAAATGCTGACGGTGCGACTGCGGAGCGACACCAGCCAAACCTGACGAACTCCGGCGGCAAAGTAATCTTCGATTTTGGCTGTCACTTTTTCCAGAACATCGTTTGGCGAGATGACTTCGATGGCCAAATCCGGTGCGATAGGCGCTACTCCATCCACCTCGCCTTCTTCGGGCATGCGTTCGTTTGAAACAAAGGCTAAATCGGGGAGCCGTTGATTCTGGCCGATTTGAAAAGTGGTATCCGGGCTGTAAACACCACCCAAGTCATTGGTTTCGACATGCGACCCCAATCGAATCGCCAGGCGAATTATAGTTCCGCCATGCTTCATGCTTGCCATTTCCTTCACCTCCGGTTTGCCATTGACGATTTCGTACTCGAGTTCAGGGGCGAGGGCGATTTCTGCTGTTGCTGTAGCTGCCGTCATGGTTTGTCTCCTTTGGGTAGATTTGCTGTTGATCGAAGCGGGCTGATTCTAAGCCTTTATTCTTCACAGCGGCAATGCCTGTCAGGCTTCTCGCTTAATCACGAACAAAGTGATGTCGTCGTATTGAGGCGCGGTTCCGGCGAACCGGTCAAGCTCTTCGAAGACTTTGTTCACGATTGTTTCCGCCGGTTCATTGGCAATGGGACGAATGAAGTTTGCGGTGCGTTCTTCGCCGAATTCGTTTTCCTCTTCGTCCTGAGCTTCGGTGACGCCGTCGGAAAACAGAGCCATCAAGTCGCCCGGCTGCATTTCGAAGCTTTGCTCTGTGTACGGAGCCATGATGTTGACGATTGTCGGATCCATCAAACCCAGCGGGGTGCCTGTGGATTTCAGCCACTCGGCTTCGCCGTCGGCTCTGAGCAACAAGCAATCGGTGTGACCAGCGTTGACGTAACGCCCTTTGCCAGTCGCAAAATCGAGTTCGACCAGAATTGCCGTGATGTATTTATTGGATGGAGTCGTCGCGTAAAGCAGTGCGTTAGTGTGCGAAGCCAGTTCGGTCAGGCTTGGAATTCGTCCGAGTAGAGCGCGCATCGTTGCCTGCATGTTGCTCATCAGCAGGGAAGCGGGAAGCCCTTTGCCGGAAACGTCTGCGACGCAGATCAACTGGCAGCAAGTGCCTTCGGTCGTTTTGAATTCCAGAATGTCGTAATAATCTCCGCCGCAAGTTCGCGCCGGACGATTGCGCGCAGCCAGGTCGTAACCGATTGGTTTTGGAAGTTTGGCAGGGAATAAGTCTTGTTGAATTGTCGCGGCCAGCGCCAATTCCTGCTCCAACTTTTTGCGTTCCAGCGTTTCGCGGACGAACCAGGCGTTTTCAAAAGCTACGGCGGCCTGAGCGGTCAGGCCTGCGCCGAATTCCAGATCGGATTCGCTATAAGAAAGGTTGCCGGGGCGCGGCCCTAGCAGCGCAAACCCGCCGGTGGTCTCGTCTCCGGCTTTGATCGGAAACAGGATTTCACCCTGTTCTTCGCGCAGGAATGTCTTGAGCGGACATTCGGGCAGGTCGGCGACTTTGACGGCTTCATCCAGAGTTTCAACATCAATGCCGAAGCTTTCGTAATCGGCCAGTTCGTTCATTTCCATGCCCTTCAGCCGCATGACTGAAGGATGGCCTTTCTTCCAGGCAAGCAAAGCATATTTGCGAACCGCCCAGCGCCCGGCCAAAGTCAGCATCAATAACTGCGCGACTTCGTCGGGTTCAATCGTTCCGGTCAGACCGCGAACGAGATCAAGCAGCGTCCGCAATTCCTGAATTTTTTGGTCCAGCTCCTGATTCAGGTTTTGAGCCGCCGTGTGAGCGCGAGCGTTTGAAATACCGCTGGCTGCAATGCCCAACAGGGCGCTCAGGAATTCCAGTTCATCACTGGTAATCTGTCTATTTAACGGATTGCTGATTCCCAACAAGCCTACGGGATTTGATTCGTCGCCAATCGGCAGGATTTTCTGGATGCCGGATGATAAGGCCAGCGTTTCGTCGAATTCCTGGCCAACCGCAAGTTTTGGCAATCCGCGAACCAGCGCGATTCGTGTCGTGCCTTCATCTGTGACAGCAATCAGAGCTTTACCGACCAGTAATCGCCCCATCACAGAACGCAGCAAATGGCGAAGCAAATCATCCAGATTTAACGACGAATGCAGCAGTTGCGCCGATTCCAGCAGAGCTTCGGCAGATTCCAGAGTGGTTTCCAGCTTAGGAAGATTTTGGGGAAGGTTTGAGTTGTTCATCGGAATAAGGCAGGCGTCAAATTTTGACTACTTTTTTGATCAGTTTGGTCATGTGCAATTCGTTCTTTTGACCAGGCTCAATTTCATAACTGACTTCGTCCATGAGACTTTTTATCAGGCGAATGCCAAGCCCACCGGAACGGCGTTCATGCACGAGTTCATCCACGGATTTCTGGCCTACTTTGCCAGGATCGAAGCCTTTGCCTTCGTCAATGACTGAAATCCTCAGTTTTTCGTCGTTGAAGGTTGCCAGCACCGAAACGTCTTTGGTGGTGTCGTAGCCGTAAGCGTGTTCGATGACGTTGGCGCAGGCTTCGTCAACGGCCAGTTCCAGTTGGCCGATTTCTACTTCGGTCAACGTGGCCTGTCGGCCAACGCTGGTCACGAATTCTCGAATCAGCGCCAGATTTTCGGTGGATGAAGGAACTTGAAGAGTGAATTTTCTTTCGATGGCAGGCATTTTGTCAGCCTCCTATTCTGCCTATTCTGTTGGTACAGAGCGGCATTTTATTAATGGGCAGCGAAGCTTTGTCTGGCCGCGGCTTGGTCTTCCAGCATTTCAAAAATATCCTGAAAGCCCAGAATGTCGAATGTGTGTTTGACCTTTGGAACCAGGCCGCAGATTTTGATGTCACCATCGCGTTCTCTAAGCTCTTCAACAAAGCTCATGAAAACTCCCAGTCCGGCAGAAGAGATGTAGCTGAGCTTTTCGCAATTGACGATCAATTTGATGCGTCCGGCATCAATCTCGGACTGAACTGTATTTTCAAATTGCGGCGCCGTGTGGGCGTCAACAAAACCTTCAAGAGTGATTATAGAAAGACCATCTTCGACAGCGGTCTGAATCGCAAACGGATTTGGCACGTTA
>JAGNMH010000671.1 GCA_017991275.1 Acidobacteriota bacterium | reverse complement strand
GAATTGTCGGCGGTTATGCCAAAGTCGGCGGCGGCGGCTTCGGCGGAGAGATTTACAACGTCGGTTATACAAAGGCGATGTTGCAGGCAGTATTATCCAGATAACGGAGAACGATATGACGTCATCCACTTCATTGCGAACCGTGCTGTTATCAATTGTGGCAATTGCGCTGGCATTGATCAGTGCCTTTTGGATTTTTTATACCCTGCGATTGCTGTACGTGACCAATTTGCTTCGATCCACTCGCGCTGGAGGGCAGGGGGCGTTTGCCGGAGCGGTCGTGTTTCCGCTGCTGGCCATCGCCTTTGGCTGGGGAGCCAAGCGTTGCTGGCAAATCGCTCGGCGCGCATGACGATTCAGACACCTATATTTCCAGCAGAGAATCAATACACTTTTATGAAACGACGAAAATTCATTCAAACTCTTGCTGCTGCGCCCGCGATTGCGGTGCCGGCTTCACTCGAAACCAACGCGCAACAACCGGCTGGCGCTCAGCGTCCGCAGGAAGAAGCGCCGAAGCTGGAAACGGCTCCGCTGGATGCGGTCGCGGGAACTACGCCGCGCTTTTTCAGCGCGCCGCAACTGGCCGCGCTTAAAAAACTTAGCAACATCATCCTGCCTCCGCTGAACGGAATGCCGGGCGCGCTGGATGCCGGAGCGCCGGAGTTTCTGGACTTCCTGATCGGCAAATCGCCCGCCGACCGCCAGCAGATTTACAAAGGCGGCCTGGATGCGTTGAACGCTCAGGCGACCAAACGATTTGGCAAAGCCTTTGCCGACGTGACAGAAGCTCAGGCGGCAGAATTGCTCGCTCCGTTGAAACAGCCGTGGACTTATGAAGCCCCCGCTGATCCGTTTGCTCGCTTCCTGCGCGAAGCGAAGCAAGACATTCGGAATGCGACGATCAATTCGCGCGAATACGCGACGGCGAGTTCCAGCGGCGGACGACGCGGCGGCGGACTTGGGCAGTATTGGTATCCGATTGATTAGGTATCAGGTTGTAGGTTTTAGGTGGCAGGGCTGTACCTGTCACCTAAAACCTACAACCTACAACCTCCGGTAATGAAATGACTGAAAAAGAATACGACGTACTCATCGTTGGCTCCGGCGCTTCAGGCGGAATGGCTGCTCACATCCTGACGCAAAAAGGCTTGAAGTGTCTGATGCTGGAAGCGGGCGCGCTGGTGGATTTCAACCATCAGCGCACGATGAAGCCTGTTTACGAATTGCCGTTTCGCGGCCTGGGCAAGCCCGGCAAGCTCTCTCACGTAGTCCAGGCCAACGAATTCAACGCCAACCAGTGGGTGGACGAACAGCAGGTTCCGTACACGCACGATCCGAAAGCGCCTTACAACTGGGTGCGCGTGCGAATGGTCGGCGGCAAGTCTTTGTTTTGGGCGCGTATGTCGTACCGGCTGAGCGATTACGAATTCAAAGGCAAAGACCACGACGGATTCGGCGACAATTGGCCGATCAGTTACGCGGAGCTTGCGCCGTTTTACGACCGCGTTGATCCGATCTTTCGCGTCAGCGGTCGCAAAGAAGGCTTGGCGCAATTGCCCGACGGCCAGTTCATCGAAGACAAATCTCCAGACGGCGGCGCGCTGGAACGCATAGCCATCGCAGGCAAATCGCGCAGCATCACGGTGACCAAAATTCGCCGCTCGTTGGGCAATGGGCAATTCGCCAGTTCGTTTAATTTGCTGCTGCCTGCCGCGCAAGCCACAGGCAATCTGACCATCGTACCGAACGCCGTCGTCCGCGAAATCACGACCGACAAGACGACCGGCAAAGCCAACGGAGCCAATTTCGTAGACCGCCAATCCGGGCGCGAACTCCACGCCAAAGCCAAAGTCGTCATCCTGGGCGCTTCGTGTTTGGAAAGCACGCGCATTCTGCTCAATTCCAAAATAGCCAATTCCAGCGGAGTTCTTGGGCATTATCTGCACGATCAGTTTTACATCTCGAACGGCGTGATGGGCGTCATCCCCGAAGCCAAAAACGGCAAAGCTCCACGCGGATTGATCGCCGGGTCGGGCTATATTCCTCGCTTCCGCAACTTGAAAGACCCAAAGACCAAATCCAAAAACTTCCTGCGCGGATACGCCTGCGACCTTTATCCAGGTTCGACGCCGGACGCCAAACTCTTTCCGGCGTGGGGCGCGGAACTGCAAAAACAACTCGACACGTTTCGCGGAGCGGGCATTGGCACAACGATCATGGGCGAAGTCCTGCCGCGCTTTGAAAACTTCGTCAGGCTCGACCCGAAAGTGACAGACGTCTGGGGCATTCCGGTCTTGAACTTCCAGTGCCGTTACACCGACAACGAATTCAACATGGCCAAAGATGCCGTGGACACGATCAGTCAGGTGTTCAAAGACGCGGGCTTTGAAGTGCTGCACCAAAACGAAAAGATGCACCCGCCCGGTTACAGCATCCACGAAGTCGGGACTTGTCGAATGGGCGACAATCCGAAAACCAGCGTGCTCAACAAATGGAATCAAAGCCACGACGTGAAAAACCTGTTCGTCATGGACGGCAGCAGCTTCGTCACCGGCGGTTCGCAAAATCCGACGATGACAATTCTGGCGCTGGCGATGCGGGCTTCGGAGTATCTGGCAGAGCAGTATCGCAAAGGAGATTTGTAGTGCCGGACAAGAGCGAAAAGAAAATTCTTTCAGAAGAAGAGATTGATGAATTTGTAGAGTCTCAAGCCGATGACGACGAAGCTTGGGAGGAGCCGATCAGTTCTCTTCGTCACGGAGTGACGGCTGATTTTAGGCAGGTCGTTCACGGCCTGCTGTGCGAGATACAGGTTTCCGCGTCGCGTAGCGACGCTTGAACATACTTGCGGCTTTGGTCATCTCAAATGTCCACGAAATCGTCACCGGAAAAAATATCCACTGTAGTAGAACAAATGGATACAGACTGGATTGATTCAGCTCCAAAGTATGGTTCCGTAATTACTGAGAGCGGGAGAACTGATCTTTATAAGCTCGTCGGTGATTCAACAGTGCTGCAATGGAGTTTGCACCGAGCGAAGTTGTTTACACGCGAAACCAGTGTGCAAGATGCACTAGGCAAAGAGCAGTATAGAATTGAGCGTCAACGGCGAATGCCTTATTCAAAATGCGTGTTGCGTTCAAGCCAGGAACACATCTGGACACTGACAACGCTTTCAATTGTTCGACATCGCCACGAACTTCAGTTTGCCGATGGTTCTGTCTGGAAGTTCAAGACGCCATTTTTTTCAATCGGCTTGAATGCTTTGGAAAGCAATGACGTTAGGGTGATTGGTAAGATGGATTCGGAGTTTAGATGGCTGTTTGCAATCCATCCTGCTGTTGATTCTGCGCCAGCCGCGATTGCTGTTGCGCTTCTTCACGAGCATCGCTTTGGAGCGTAGAACGGAGTTAAGCAATGAGCGAAAGTGATTATCAACGAGTTGTCGAGCGGATGTTGGAAAACGTCGCCAATCCGACGATCTCCACGGATACGGGGCTGGAAGCCGCGCAACAGGTCGGCCACTTGGCGGCTCAGGAAGAAATTGAGTGGGCAATCGCAGGTGGAATCGCCATGCATCTTTATGGCAGTCCGCGGATGACGAAAGACGTGGATATTATTGCTTCGAGGGATTTATCGCTGACAGCGGAACATCGGCTGAGCTTTGGCGGCAGTAGTTACACGCTGCAAGTCGGCAAGTATCAGGTTCAGATTGATTGGATT
>JAGNMH010000055.1 GCA_017991275.1 Acidobacteriota bacterium | reverse complement strand
CGCACGAACTAAACAACTCGGCTCTGGCAACCAAAAATCAAACTACCTGAAGCAATTGATTATCACTTGACAGTTGCACACCTGAAACAGCTAAATGCCACACTGATATTTCACTTCAACAAGGAGGAATTTTATGAGCAGCAAAATTAACTACCGACCTGATGGTTACCACAATTTGACGCCTTACCTTATCGTCAAGGACGGGGCCGCCGCCGTTGAATTTTATTTGGCAGCCTTTGGCGCAACTGTCGGCGAAAAGATGACCACGCCGGAAGGCCGTGTAATGCACGCCGAGCTGAAGATTGGCGATTCGCCGTTGATGCTTGGCGAGCATCAGGAAGTCGCCGTGGAGGCGACGCCAAATTATGCTCCGGTCAGTCTGTATGCTTATGTCGAAGACGCGGACGCCGTATTCGACAAAGCCATAGCCGCCGGGGCGCAAATAGCCGCACCAGTGACCCTGAAGTTTTACGGCAACCGAGAAGGCGGCGTGACCGATCCATTCGGCATTACGTGGTGGCTGGCAACTCGCGTTGAAGAACCTACCGCGGAAGAAATGCAACAACGCATGGCTGAACAAGCTTCATGATTACCTGCTAGGCAAGCGGCGCTCGCAGTGGCTTGCCTAGCTTTTTTTGGAAAGCCTGAGATGCAAAATCGAAAAGCCGGAATGCAGTTCATTCTGATCACCGTTATGCTGGATATGATCGGGATTGGTTTGATTATCCCTGTGCTGCCCAAGCTGGTGACGACGATGTATGGCGGCGACATCAGCGACGGTTCGTTTATCTTTGGTTGGTTTGTCGCCTCGTACGCGCTGATGCAATTCGTCTGCGCACCTATTTTGGGCAAGCTAAGCGATCAATATGGACGCAGACCAATTATTCTGATTTCGCTGTTTGGAGCCGGGCTGGATTACCTGATGATGGCATTTGCGCCGAATCTGAAATGGCTGTTTGTCGGTCGAGTCGTTTCGGGAATCACCGGAGCGAACATTTCCGCCGCGAACGCTTACATCGCTGACGTTAGCACGCCCGAAGACCGCGCAAAAAACTTTGGGCTGCTCGGCGCTTGTTTTGGCGTGGGATTCATCATTGGCCCGGCGCTGGGTGGTCTATTGGGCGATTACGGGTTCAGGCTGCCGTTCATCGTAGCTGCTTGTTTGAACCTGTTGAATTGGCTCTACGGATTTTTTGTGCTTCCCGAATCGCACGTCGTAGAAAACCGCCGCTCCTTTGACTGGAAAACAGCCAACCCGTTTGCGGCTCTCAGTCAACTTGGAAAGTATCCGGTGGTGTTGGGATTAACGGCGACCATCGCATTGGAGCGCCTGGCTCACGATACTTTACCCTCAACCTGGGTGTTGTATACGACATATCGCTTCAACTGGACGGCTCGTGACAACGGCCTTTCATTGGCATTGGTAGGAATCATGTTTGCGCTGGTGTCTGGCGGATTGACAGGACGAATTGTCGGTTGGCTGGGTGAACGCCGAGCCATCATTTATGGCTTGATGATTGGTTCGTTGACCTTTGTCATTTACGGACTATCCACGCGCGGCTGGATGCTTTATGTCGGAATCATATTCGGCTCGATTGGCGGCATAGCCGGGCCAGCAATTCAGTCTGTCATTACCAAAATGGTTTCAGCTACCGAACAAGGCGCCGTACAGGGAATCATCGCCAGCATTCAAAGCATTATGGCGATTCTGGGGCCGCTTATGGCAACGAATCTTTTCGGTTATTTCACTTCACCATCAGCACCTGCCAGATTGCCTGGGGCGGCTTTCCTGGCGGCTTCTTTGTTGGTAGCAGTTGCTGCTTTGATGGCAATTCGCAGCGCGCGCCAGCCTGCGGCAGCTTCTGATGCCACACAAACTAACTGAGGTCAGAATCATTTTTTGGTGTCGGGCTTAAGCAGCCATAACCACAGCCAGCGAGCCTTCACCCACAAAGTGAAAAAGGCGTTGTTTCGATCCTGGGTCACAAACTGAATGGCGTGACGGCCAAGATTGGTAAGCACATCGCTGTCTGTGTCTCGTAACTGGCCGAGTAATTCGCTGACCGCTGCTTCGTGAACCAAAACTCCCTGCTGCCGCGCTGATTGAAATTGCTCAAGCGCGCGAACCAGTTGCAACAACTGGCGATCCCAATCGCGCAGCGTAGGTTCATTGATCTTGTTAAGCCGCAAACTCCCATTCACCAGATCGCCTTTCAGCAATTCATCAAAAGCTATGAACAGAATATGTGACTGAGTCATATGATCCGGCTGCAGATTGGTTGCATGACGGCAAATTTCCACAGACTCACGATCTCGATGTTCTTTCTTCAATGCCAGTGCCAAATTCCACAACATCCAAGGTTCGACGCGTTCACGGTTTCGCCAATCCGCCAACCATTCAATTGCTTTCCGCGAATTGCCAAGACTCAGCCAGATAAAACCGACGTGCGCCCAAGTCTGATTGTGATCGCGCAGTGGTTTTTCAAGACTCAACATAAATTGCCGAGCCTTATGCTTCTCTCCGGCCTTTTCCAAAGCTTCCAGATAAGCGTTGACCGCTCGCCGCCAAAGCTCGTTGCGCTCAGGCAAAGCTTTCAGCTTTTGCCCGCAGGTCTCCCAATGTTTTTTGTTCTCGCAGCCTTCGACATAAAACAATCCCAAATTCGGATTTGCTTCGGGCAAGCTCAGCAGTTCTTCCAACATGCGAAAAGCCTGGGCTTTCCAGCCCGTCTCCATATCGGCGTCAAATGCTTCGGCGATGAAGCGAGTATCGTCGTTTTTGGATAGGCAAAGCGATTTGAAGTGCTCTAGTGCGATGTCGAACTGTTTGCGTTTACCAGCCAGCTTCAGGTCCCTGACAGTTGCAGTGTCTCCGCCAATCTGTTGACGCAGCACCTTCAACGTCTCTTCCGCATCATTCAGTTCGTAATCCTTCAACTGCAAATCGAACAAGGCAGTGACAGCAAATTCGTAAGCTGGATCGAGGATCATCGCATGACGCAGAGTTTCTTTGGCGCTTTTTGAATCGCCAGTCAGAATCTGCGCGTCAGCCAGGTAACCAAGCGGAACGGCACGATGCGGGACCAGTCGCACCATTTCCTGGGCCGCTTTCAGGTAATTGCTATTCGTGTTCAAAGAGCGATACCAGTCAGCCAACAAAGTCCACGCCGGATAATAATTCGGTTCGTCCACCACAAGTTTTTTGAGCAATTCAACCGCCGCTTTCAAATCACCACGGTCAGCGTCAACTATGGCTTCGGCACAACGAAGCTCTGGCGGAACCTGCTCCCTGTAAACGTCGGGGTGACAGGCGGCACGGGCTTCGTCGTAACGTTGCAACTGTGTAAGCAACCTAGCGCGCAAACTGTGAGCTTCAGTCGAACGCGGGTTAAGCTCAATTGTTTTATCAAGCGATTGCAATCGTTCATCAATGCTTTGCCCGTCAGTCTGAGCCAACACCAACCACGAACGAGCCTGACCGGGACGCTTTTCAGTCAGCGCCCTTGCGCATTCCAAAGACAGTTCCGGTTTGCCTGACAACTGCGCCCATTCGCGCAAAGCACGCCAACCCCAATCGTAACCAGGCTCTAAGGTCACAGCCTGTTTAATTCTTTCCAGTGCCTGATCACGTTCGCCCATCTGCCAGAGCACGTCAGCCAGATAACCATAATTCCCATGATCCAGCGGCGAATAAGCAATCGCTCGCTCAATCAAAGTTCGAGCTTCGTCAAATCGGCCAGCGTGTTGGTGAACTTCAGCCAGTTGCTGAGCTGCCGCTCCCCAAGCCGGATTAATTCTAAGAGCATGCTGCAAAGCATCAGCCAGTCCTTCCTGATCAAGCCGGGCTTGATAAACCATGGCCAGGTCCAACCAGACACGAGGAATCAATGGGAAGCGTTCGGTCATTTGTTTCGCTAGTTGCAAGGCTTCGTCCAATCGCTGGGCATCTGCCAACGAATAAACCATCGCCGACCACGAATGCCACAAATCAGGCCGCGCATCCAGCGCAGATTGAAGCAGTTGCAAAACTTCTTCGCTGTCCAACACCATTCGCGCCACCTGCCTGTAAGCCAACAACCCGTCCCCGTAAGTCACCTGCTGTATCAATTCCTGCCTGATGAACTCCAGCGATTCGCGGCGTTCGGCGGCGGTGTGCGAATTGTTCATCAACTCATTGATCGCGTAATCCAGGTCAACCGTAAGTTTGATGGCTTCGCGGAAAGCCTGACGTGCCAGCGTAAAATTACCCATCTCCGCCTGCACTGCACCTATAGCACAATGACCCAAAGGGTTATCTGGCTCCAGTTCGCGACCGGTAACAGCTTCTTGCAATGCTTCTTCCTGCTTGCGTTGTTGAACAAGGCAGTAAGACAACTCACGACGCGCCCAGGCATTTGTTGGCTCGATTTCAACCAGATGACGCAACGCCAGCTCGGCAGATTCCGGGTCTTCGCGCAGCCAGTCAATCAGCATTTGATGAATCGGCAACGAGTGCGGAAATCTATCGGCAACTGAACGAACAAATTCCAGTGATTCTTCGCGGCTCTCAGTTTCGGCCAGCAATTGCGCAATATGACGGTTGGCATCCAATGCCAGCGGTTCTGCTTGCGCCACTTGCCGCCACAGCCCCAGCGCCTCTTTTAACTCTCCACGATACGCTGCAATCAAAGCCGCCCCACGCAACCACTGGGTCGGTGGGACTTTGTTTCTGGCTTTTTCAACCAAACTTGTAGCTTCTTCAAAATCTCCGTGACGCGCGAAAACGTCCGAAGCGTAAAGCTTCAACTCACCATCTCCTGGCCTCAACTCGATTGACTTACGAAGCACTTCCAGCGCCTTCGGAGATTGACCAATCTGCTCGTAAGCCCACGCAAGTGTTCTTGCCGGAAACCCCGACCGTCTCCCAAAACGGTTGAACCGTTGAGTCAGAAGATCAATTGCTTCTTGAGTCCTGCGCAAATGTCGAGCTGCAATAAAATACGATTGCAAGTACTGCTCATTGGTGTCTTTCAGGCAAACAGCAAAGCGATAAAGTGTAAAGGCTTCTTCAAATTGACGTTGCGACCAACGTATAGTGGCCAGTTGATAAAAGTTTCCTGCATCCAATGGGCGAGACCTCAACGCGCGATGCAGCAACCTCAAGGTCTCTTTATTTTGACGCGCGTCATCGCTCAGCTCTTGGGCTAGTTGCTGCCAGAAAAGCGGATCGGATTTTTCATCTTTACAGACAGTTTTAAGGTAATCCAGCCTTTCGCTTCGCCGGGCAAGCATTCGCAGACACAGTATTTTCTGCATCTTCAGGTTCGCATCTTCAGGAAATTGCTCAAGCAGTTTTTCTACACAAGCCAACACTTGAACTTGATCTTCGTCATACCAGGCAATGGCAAGACGTGCATTCAAAGTCAGCCTGTGACTTTCAAATTCAGCATTCATCTGCTGCCAAACTTGTGAAGCCTCTTCGCGGCGATGCTCAAACAAGGCGCGCTGAATTGAATGCAATTTATCGTAAAGCAAAGCATCTTTTAGCTCTAAACCACTCAGTAATTCGGCTTTCTCTTTGGGAACCATCGCCATGCCACGCGGCCCGCAAGAACGGTAATGATCCAGCATTTCCGGCGACAAACCTTCACTCAGGCTTCTAAGGTAAGGGTCACGCAACAGGAAAGTGCCGCGAATAGAATCGTAACCAACCACAGCCTGCAAATGTGCATTCCCTGGCTCAACCGTCGCCAGCGTGAAAGGCACTCCACGGTCAATAAGCTTCAAGGTATCTTCCCAGTTGACGCAAAATTCGCGGGTAACCCATTCGTTTTGCTCTGCCCATTTCCGTTCGCTGTGATCGGTCGTGCCGCCATAACAAATTTGCTCGGCGATGCTCAAATGCTCAGCAGGCTTCTGCCAATACCGGCTGATTGTCGTCAAAGTTGCTGGCGCGCAAGTCACGTGATGCTGACGAATGAATCCCACCGGCAACTCCAACCGCCTTTTTTCCGACGAAGCCTGCTTCAATCGTTCAGTGATGGTTTTGAAAAATCCTTCACCGGCATGCCCCGCTAATTCAATAGCCTCCTCTTTATCGCCGCACAAATAAGCAGCATCAGCCAATCGCCCGTTCAACCATTCGCGCATTCCCTTTTCCATCAGTGGCGACATTTTGATGGCTTGTCGAAAATTACTGCGCGCAGATTGAAAATCTCCTATGTCTATTTGTAATTGCGCTAATTGGATCAGCAATGGCGGACATTCCATATTTTCCGCAGCCCTTTGAAGCAAAGACTGAGCTTCATTTTCCCTGTCTAGCAGACTCAGCAAATGCGCTAGCGCCTGAACCGCCGGACGATAAAGCGGCTTCAATTCCAGTGACCGTCTCACTGCAGCGAGAGCATCCTCATAACGGTCTTCGTACTCATAAATCGAGGCCTTCTCCACCCATAGCCACGGACTATGTGGGGCGATTTTTCCAGCCCGCGCAATCAATTCGTCTGCCGTGTCAAAGTCACGCAGTAGACCGAACAACCCCGCCTTCAACCCCAGCCAATCTGATTGAGTAATTGAGTTTGATTCTGGCAACTCATCAATAAGGCGCATGAACATCCAAGCTCGCCACGGTCCGCGCCAATCCATAATTGCCCGCGCATAGTAGTAAACAGCTTCGGGGTGAGCTCGGTCCCCACGCCAGGCCCGCAGGTGCAGCGTTCTCATCAGCTTAGGTGCGCCAAGCATTCCGGCGATACGCCCAGCCAGCAATAAAGCGTCAGTGCCTTCCCATTCATTTATCGGAGAAAGTCGCACTGCCCTTTCGTAGGCCTGTAAATACAAGCCTGAATTATAAATCTCCTGAATTGGCTGAAGCTGTGTCGTTGAAATAAACATCTTTTTGCGGGATTGTTTATGGTTTCTGCTGGCAATGGAGTTATCCAAGCCGCTGAGCAATTGCTTCCATCTGATGTAAGTACTGTCCGCTTTCGGCTGATCCCTCGTCCGGTGCCCACTCGGCAAAATTCTTGTCGCGGTCCTGAATATATCCACCAGCCGGATGACCTTTAACTTCGTAAATCACAGTATTTTCCAAGGCAACCAGGGTGTGCCAAATACGCGGAGGAACGTCCATTCCATACATCCCTTCAGACGGCGACAAAATTTTGCTATGACTAAAATCAACACGGCCTTCATCGTCAAAAAGGAGCAAAGCAAGTTTGCCACGCAACAAAATGAAAGCCTCACTTTGATGTTCGCTATCGTGGCGGTGCGGGCGCACATAAGTTCCAGGAGTCAGCGCATTAAGCATACGATGGCAATGTTCCCAATCACCCCCATGCAAACAATAAATCGCACGGCGGCGAGGCGATTGCTTGGCTTGCAACAACAATTCATCTAACAATAGAGAGGTGATGGCTTGAATCGGTCTTTGATTCATGGTTTCGGTATCTCCTGAGTTGGCCGAGAACTTGTAACGGCAATGCGAATGTAGCGCAATTCGACAAATTGCGCTACATTTCATTGACGGTGATAAAAATGATGAAAACAGTCCCACTTCCACCCGAAATTGAAGAATACCGTGACCGACATTGGCGGCGCGAAGAGAGCTTGAAAGTTCAAACCGTCAACGATGCTGAGCAGTTTATTGAGCAAGTCGGCTTCTGTTCTTGCCTAACCGATTCCCGTCAATCAGGACCATCGCTTTATATTGCGGTCTGTGGCAGACGCGATGCGGCTATGCCTCGTAATGTTCAGAAAGATTACGAGAGTTCACAAACCTGGCTTTTGAAAGATGAACTTTTGAAACGCGGCAATGTTTACTACGGCAAGCTAGCACGTGGCAAAACGATGTTCCTCTCTAAACGAATGATCCCATACTTCTTTTCAGTTTGGGGACTGACAAAACGTGAAGAGAAAGCTCGACTGAGCAATGAAGCTCAGGCAATACTGAAAATCCTACGGAAAGAATGGGAAATGGGAACTTCTGATTTAAGAGACGAATCGGGCATAAAAGATCGAAAAGTATTTAGCCGCTCAATTGACGAATTGCAAGCAGCAATGATTGTCATCCCCAATGAAGTCATTTATCAGCCGAAATTTACTTATATCTGGACGCTCGCTGAAAGCCGATTTGCGGAAAACTTACAAACCAAAACTGACATAAAAATCGCTTTTCGAGAAATCGCCCACATCTTTTTAGCCAACGCCGGAATGACAATTCCCGGCGAATTAGCTCGTGCAACAGGGCTTTCTCGCCCATACGCTGGAATTGCCAATCGCGCATTGGTTGAAAATGAAAAGGCAACAAACATAGCGAAAGGAAAATATTTGTACACAACACTTCATTGGCTTGATTTTAACTGTAATCGAAGATAGTATTTGATTTCATCAAAACTTTGTAGAATATTTATCGGACAATTTTGACATTCTCCACAGAAGCCCGCGACGATAGAGCAAGTTCAGACAATCTTTCTTGACGTTAGGTTTTGTTCTATTTCGATAGGGGGTTAGAAACCGTGCCATTCATTTTCCTCGGAGGGGACATGAAAGACTCTAAGCCTATACCCGCAGATCACCCGCATGAAACCCTAATTGCCGCCTATGCAATTGGCAAATGTAGTTTAGACGTACAAACCAAAATCGATGAACATTGTTTTACCTGTGACGAGTGCCGTACAAGGCTTTCCATCTTGCTAAGACTTAGCTCATTAGAAGATAACGAGCTTGAACGTAGTGAATTAGAAAGGCTATTCCCTTTAGGGAAAGAAACAATTGCACAAGCTCGACATCCATTGGGACACGTGTCTGATAAACCTGTCAGAAGCACAAGTTCTTCGTCTAATAAGAATAGAAATCTGCCAGACCGCCCAACCAGTAATCAATTCTCATCAGGCAAACATTCATTTTCATCATTAAATTATGGAAATAAAAGATTTCGAATTGCAGTTCTATGCATACTCGTTGCTGCAATATCCTGCACAAGTTACTACTGGTACGTAAAAGCCAATTCACCAGTACAAAATAGCTTAATGGCGATGCGTCGCAGCTTTCAATTTAGCCGCCCATTGGAAGCTCGCTTGTCTGGTGGATTGGATTACAAACCATTTGCTCGAACTCGAGGCAACTTAGATAATTCAGACATTAATCGAGATCAGATCAACTACGCATTAGCGGAATTAACTGGGGTAGTAGCTTCTAACCCCACTCCGCAAGAAAGACACGCGCTAGGCCGCCTCTATTTATTTTTAGGTGAGTTTGATAAAGCTGAGTCCCAAATGAAATTGGCTTTAGAGCAGTTGGAACATGACGCAAAATTGCACACAGATATTGCGGCATTGTATTATGAGCGTAGCAATTATGCGGATGCTGATCCCGAGTCATTACTAAGCGCGGCTGTTGAACACTACAAATTAGCTATTGAAATTGAGCCTGGTTTAGCTGAAGCCTGGTTCAATAGAGCCTTGTGTTATGAGAAATTATCCCTTTTCTTAAAAGCCAAGCAGGACTGGATTCAATACTTAAAACTGGACTCGACGTCCAAATGGGCTGAGGAGGCACGCGAACGGCTAAAAAGCTTAGAAACAAGAGCCAATAAAGTAAACAATTCTGAAGATATGGCAGCCTTGCTTGAAAAAGCTGTTAACTCTAATGACGATAAGGCATTACATACTCTTATCACCTAATACATATCTAATGTGATTCAATGTTCCAACAATAAGCTATTTGAACAGTATCTGAATGAAACTTTAAGTGCTAATAACCAGCTAGCATAATTTTTGCTTACAAGATTAAATACAATTGGTCACATGGTTGCGGAAAATAATAAAGATAAATTTATTATTGATTTAGCAAATTTGGCCGCACGAGCCAGCCCACAAATGAAAAGCCAGATTTTAAGTGTCCACCTGAAGCTGCGGCAGGCGGACAATGAGTTTTCCCGCAGTTCTCACGATGCCGCTTACAAATCTTATCTTTCTGCTTACTTGGCGGCGAAGCGCATTGGAGATGACCTACATACTGAAATTGCCGCATCCAATCTCGTCCGCTATTCCAATCTTCGAGCCAATTCAACAATACTTATCTCTATAGGAAACCGTCTTGTCTCACAAGCTGAGCGATTAGGGCATCGCTACATACAAGCTCAAACTCATGCAGCACTTGCTAACGGTTACCTTGCCTCACAACAAGGACAGCTCGCTCTCGAAAACGGGTTACGCGCAGCATCTATTGCCAAGGAAATTGGCGATAGAGATACAGCAATTAATGGGCTTATTTTTGTGAGTGCTGGTTACACTCGATCTGGAAATTATAGGTTAGGCGCCAACAAAAGCCTAGAACTTCTAACTATTTTAACGAACTATCCTGTAAATAAATTTCGCCAATTTCAAGTATACCAATTAATGTGGGAACCTCTATTTCGTGACGGCGACTATGATTTGGCTATTGAATACCAACAAGAAGCCCTACATCTAGCTAAACTACTTAATAATCACTCTAGTATAGCAGGTGCAATGGGAAGGATGGGGCTGAATCTGTGGAAGCTAAAAAGAAACGATGAGGCAGCAAGTTATCTTCAAGAAGCTATTACAAAATGTAACATAATTGACGACAAAACATTACGTCAGCTACTTCAAGGGGAATTGTATACAACACTTGGCGATGTTTCACTAAGCATCGGGAAGGCTGAAGAATCATTAGTCAATTACGAACTTGCACAACAAGCCATCAAGGCAAGTAATAATAAAATCTACCTTTCAGCAATTTATCAGGGCACAGCATCAGCCTATTTAGCCAAAAATAAAATTAACGAAGCAGAACAAGAAATGCGGCGCAGTATTTCCTTATTAGAGCAGGGTCGCGAACAAATTGTTGGCGCTAGTGCAAAAAGCCTATTTCTTGCTCGTAGCCAAAATGTTTACCTGGCGATGATTGAGCTTCAGTTTTATTTTAAGCATGATCACGCTGCCGCATTTAATTACGCAGAAATTGCTAGAAATCGCGAAATATCAGACATACTGTCATCAACCAGTTTCGATAAAGTAACAAACCGCACTACCTCTCATCCTCTGAGACTATCAGAAGTTCAAAAAAACCTTGCTAAAAATGCGCAGATATTATCGTATGCCATGACAGAAAAAGGTCTAATAATTTGGTATGTCTCTCCGAACACTTTTCATTCAGCATCTGTTGATATTTCGCCGGGTAAGCTAAAAGCCCTAATTAGTGATTACATTCTTAAAATGCGCACCCGTCAGAAGATTGAGACAGTAACCCTTCAAGCATCAGAACTCTATCAATACCTTATACGGCCTGTTGCCAGTCAACTAAATAGCGGCTTCTTATTATATATTATCCAAGATAGTGCATTGAGCCAATTGCCATTTTCAACCTTGTATTCGCAAGAGGCAAAACGATACCTCATTCAAGACTACTCAATAATAACAAACCACAGCACAAGTGCACTTATTCAAACCAACTCGCTAGCTACGGCAAAATCTAATAATTCCAGTGAAACGTTTATTGGTATTAGTAACCCTCGCTTCAGTTATCGCCGCTTCCCTGGATTGCCAATACTGCCCTCTTCCGAGGAAGAAATAACCCGAGCTAGCTTGCTTTATCATAAATCAAAACTTTTTAATCGAGATAAAGCATCAGAAAGTAAGACTATTACCCAAATTCAAAACTATACTATCGTCCATTTTGCCAGTCACACTTTAGATAACAAAGGCTCTAATATGATGTCGGCCATATTATTAGCGGAGGAAACTCAATCGGCCGTCAAAGAAAGGCAATTGGAAGGAATTACATTTGACGGCATGTTGCAGGCATCTGAAATTTATCACCTGAAGCTGCCTCTTACAAAATTGGTGATTTTATCAAGTTGCCGGTCAGGGGCAAGCGATTACACAACCGGCGAGACTATGGGAGCTTTAGCAAAAGCATTTTTTGCAGCGAAAGTTCCGTCGGTAATTGCTAGTTTATGGGATATTGACGACGCAAGCTCTGCTGAGCTTATGTACTCTTTCCATCATTTTCACCGAGATCAATCATTGGGGTATGCTGCATCTTTAAGGCAAGCACAATGCTCGCTGCTTAATGGTAATGACTTTGACAAACGACATCCTTATTACTGGGGAGCGTTCCAACTTTCAGGCAGCGATATAGGCAAAGCCGACGTCAATAACTAACGTTTATCTTTAAACTTATGCCTACGAATTTCTCAGCAAGACTATCCTGATGCCAGGAATTAGCCTGCAGAGATTGTGACAATAAGCCGTCGCGGACCCCCCCATCCCGATAATTTCAATTTTGCATGGAGAAAAAAAAATGAGCACAATCAATTTTACATTTGAAGACTTATGCGCGTTTTTCACTAAGCACCCGTCACGTCTGATGGTGGGGATGATCGCAACAGACAATGAGGCTCCACAAGATGTCCACAGTCCGCATATTGTAATCAAGGAAAATGGAGTGGTGAGAAGGGAGTACAATGGCTTTTCTGAAATCAATGGTGACATTTCTCTTGATGTTTACCCGAAATCTCAACCACTGACTCATTACATACCCAGGTCCCCGCGAGACAAACGCCAATCATTTAATACTGTGGTAGATTTTGAAAAACAACTCTATCCAGAAAATACTTTTAAAGCAGATGCCAAACGCTGTCGAGCAAGATTACACTTTAATAATGGCGAGCTTTACACTTGTGCGCATGCCATCAATGCTGTGTTTGCCGATTCCAAAACTCATGCTCCTCACTCCAAGGTGCCAACCATTGCCACTAAAGCGGGGTTAGACGTTGCCTTACCTAGAGACGGGTATGCCGTGTTGCATTTCAACAATGATACTGAAGACTTTGTGTTCAAGGGCGGAAGAAATTATCAAGTAGAAGTCATCAATCGAGCCGAGGCTGTTGATTTCAATCACTTCCGCTTCTTTTACAACATTGTCAGTCCCAAACCAAGGCAAAGAGTCATTCCAATCTCGGCACAAGGTGTCGGCGCTAATGTGCGATTAGGAGATTGGGCCTGTTTGGTTGGAGCATTTGGCAAGTCAGATTATGAACTGTCGGGGGCGAAAAAACGTTAAATCAATTTCGCTAGTGCTTATACTGACGCTTTAACGCAGAAACAAAAGCTCGTTATCTTGATCCAAGCTAGCGAGCTTTTGTTTCTCTTATTCTGACATTGCGTAAATTTGAACGGTGGGGGAAGGGCTTGGTGTTTACGTCCACCTTCATACCAAGAAGAGCTCTAGTAAACATCACTAAGCCAATCTTCCACTTACAACCTTTCCTGTTTTTTTGTTGAAGAGATGGCTTCAATTGCTGGCAAAAGAAGCGATACGCCTAAACCAACTGTTGCCCTTTTATTTCGGGAAACCTTGGAAAATGGGCGGCCCGCCCCGCCCCACTGGCGGCATAACAGCACCAGCACCCGGAAAATTGTAAATTCTCTTTCTGAGAATGAACTCCGTTCGTTACCTGAAGAAACACGACAACAGTTACTTCGAACTTTAAAAGCAAGTCGCATTACCAACGCAGATCGCCAAGCTATTAATAAACTTCTCTTATGCGAAGTAATCGAATTAACATACCAGCAGCGTATGATTATCAAAGGAGCTAAAGATTTTGTTACCGCCACGAAATCACATTTGATTAACTTATCATTGCTACCAATTGGTAGAAGGTTGCTAAATAGCCTCTACAAAAGTGGTAGACGAGTGATGATTATACCAGCTGACCGTGTCTGCGAAGCCCCCCCAGACGACTTCAGGGCTGCTATTCCTAAAGGCAAACCACTCAAATGGCGAGAGTTGAATGGTAAGGAAAAGACAATTAAAGGCAGTGGCTTGGGATCCGACACTACGATTAGATACAATCCTTCATTTTCTTATTCAGATAAAACAACAGGTTGGAGAAAATATCCTCCTGAAATAGCCTTAGCCCACGAAC
>JAGNMH010000670.1 GCA_017991275.1 Acidobacteriota bacterium | reverse complement strand
CTCCGGCGACAATTGATTTCGGGCCGGACGCCGGGGCAGCCAGCGATCAACTCTTCCTGCTGTTGTTCGGAACAGGGCTTCGTTATCGCAGCAGCCTTAGCACGGCGACGGTTGTGATTGGCAATCAACCCGTAGAAGTGATTTACGCTGGAGCGCAAGGCGAAATGAGCGGATTGGATCAACTCAATCTCAGGTTGCCACGGTCAATGGCTGGACGTGGTTTGGTTGATGTGAAGGTAACTGTAGACGGACGCGCGGCCAACACTGTCCAGGTCGCTTTCTGAGACTTTCCGCCGCGACAAACAACGGGCGCAATGACCGGGCTTCGCCCGATCATTGCGCCTGCATTTTTATCCTGCTTCACGTCTCAGCTATCCATAAAAGTATGATTGAAATAAATCTCGCTGAATGAGCCGTTTTCAGTCATCCGTTCGCTTTTGGAGTTGAAGGTAAAGGGAATGCCTTTTACCAATCGTAGCTTTTTGTTTTCGCGCAACGATATTGATCGAAAGCGGAAGGCGTAACCAGAAAACAACAACCGGAGTAACGACGATGAACCGACGAGAATTCAGCAAGGCTATTTGCCAGTGCGGCGCAGGTTTGGCAGTGACTTTGGGTGCCTGGGAGCAGGCTCTGGCGCAAACAAAAAACAAGGGCGCAGCGAAACAACCGGCCAGAACTCAAGGGCGCAGCGGTAAAACTGCCAGCCCCAAAGGCGACGACTGGGTAACTTTTCAAAGTCCTTACGGCGATTTTACCGTGCGCTTTCCTAACCAGCCCAGGGCGCAACCGTCAGATAAAGAAGGAATCAGCCCGGCTTACATCAGCGAAGCAGACGGGCATATGTTTCTGGCACAGGCGTATCGCGCTTCGCCGCAGGAAACCGGTTGGACCGAGGAATCGCTGAACAGATTTCTGCGAAGCACGAAAGGTCTGGAATCCTGGCAATTGCTGTCAGCGAACGTGCTGGAATACCACGTGGAGTTGTCGCGCAATGCTGAAACAGGACTGGCTAAAAAGGCCGTGTCGCGAATGCATATTTACCCAGGTCTGATTTACGTTTTGATCGCCGGAGGCAGCGAGGGAAAAGATGTTAATGCCGCGCTGGCCAAAAAATTTCTCGCCAGTTTCCGATTTACCCTGGCAGTGGCTGCGCAATCCAACCGGCAACCACCGTCTACTCAACCGACAAGCTCCATCTGCACAAGCTGTAATGGTAGGGGGCGGAAGTTTTGTTACTACTGCGCCGGTACAGGCAAAACAAGTCCGTCAATGGTAAGCGTCGAAGGTTACTGGTGTCGCTTTTGTGACCGCCAGGGATATACACGGTGTCAGCAATGTGGTGGACGAGGTCGCGTTTAGAATTGGACTTTTGGCTCAGGGCAAGTTTTCCAATTTGCCCTGAGCTGTGCGCTGACAGGACGTCAGAAAAAACTGCGGCACATTCGCTGGCTGACCGATTTAAGAATTCCGAGCTTCCCGGTTACCCGGCAGTGCCAAAGATAGAATGAAAACCAGGCTTATCAATACGAAACTGATCAGCGGCGGCGGAATGCGATAATGCCAGTTCAAAATCACTTGAGCCACGACGCACAGCAGATTTATTGCAGTCAAAGAGCGCATCAATTTGGCCGAATCACCGGCCAGGTAAATGCTGACCAGATTTTGCACTCCCAGAAAAAGCAGCAGAATGCTCATGGTAAAAGCCAGGCTGTAATAAACCTCTTCAATTGATGGTTTCATCCCCATTCCCATGTCCAGCTTGTAACCTTGCATCGCTGACAAAACCGAGTTCAATGCAGCATCATTCGGCGCTGGCGCAAATTGGCCCGCAGTGTGTGCCGCCGCCGTCAACAGCATCAAAATCGAACCGATAGCAAACAACCTGCATCCGGGTCTGAATATCTTTTTGAACATAGTTCGTTCTCCAGTTTGATTTCTATTTGACCTTGCCCGGCCCCCACAAAGCTAGACCGGGGGTTGCGCCAGTGTGCTGACCGTCTTTCAGTACCTGTTTGCCGTTGACGAAGACGTGCTGCATCCCAACCGCGTATTGATGCGGCTGTTCAAACGTAGCTTTGTCGCCAATCCTCTTTGGGTCGAAAACAACCACGTCTGCAAAGTAGCCCGCTTTCAGCATTCCTCGCCCTTTCAATTCAAGATTCGTCGCTGGCAAGCTGGTCAATCGCCGAACGGCTTCTTCCATCGAAATGACTTTTTCTTCGCGCACGTATTTGCCCAGCAGGCGCACGAAGTTTCCGTAAGCTCGCGGATGCGTAGAAGATTTTAGAAACACGCCTTCCGTCGCCATCGAACCGGCGTCCGATCCAAACGAAACCCACGGCAGCTTGATCTGCTTTTTGATGTTGTCTTCGGACATCATGAAATACACCGTGCCGACGCGCGATTGATCTTCGACAACCAGATTCATGATCGTATCAGTAACCTCTTCGCCGCGAAGTTTGGAGACTTCGGCCAGAGTTTTACCTGTGTATTTTTTCAAGCTGTCGTTCTTGAAACCGACCAACAACACTCTGTCAGCCGAACCAGCGGCCAGAAACAGGTTCTCCCACTTGTCCGAAGGCGCCAGTATTTCCTGAGCAATCTGCTTTCGCGTCGCTTGGTCTTTCAATCTTTTGAATGCGGCTTCGTAGCCGCCGTCTAACACCCACGGGGGCATCGCTGCATCCAAACCGGTAGAACCAGCCGGATAGGTGTACATGTCTGCGGTGATCTTTAATCCCTGCTTTCTGGCTTTTTCGATCAGCGCAATGGCCGCATCCATCTTCGCCCAGTTCGCTTTGCCCGCGGCTTTCAAGTGATAAATTTCGGCTGGAATTTTGGCTTCGCGGGCGATTCGGATCAATTCTTCAATGCCCTCGATCAAACGATTGCCTTCGCTGCGCATGTGAGAGATGTATTTGCCTTTGTATTCGGCTGCGACTTTGCACAGTTCAATCAACTCTTCAGTTGGAGCGTAAAACGCTGGCGCGTAAATCAGCGAAGAGCCTATGCCCAAAGCCCCGGCCTGCATCTCTTTGCGAACCAGTTCGCGCATTTGCTGCATTTGTTCCGGCGTAGCTTTTTTGTCTTCCAGCCCAATGACGTATTCGCGGATAGTCGTCGCGCCGATGTACGAAGCGACGTTGCATGAGACTCCCTGTCGCTCCAGAAATTGCAGATATTCGGCCAACGTTGTCCATTCGATCTTGTACCTAAGATCGCCCTGTTCTGCCTGGGCGCGCCGCATCATTTCTTCATTGAGCGGCCCCATGGAACTCCCTTCGCCGAAAATTTCGGTCGTCACCCCCTGTTTGATGTCGCCCATCGAACGCCCATCTATAACCAGATCATCAACCGCCCACGAAAGCATGTTGATGAATCCGGGAGCCACGGCCAAACCTGTGGCATCAATGATTACAGTGGCCTTTGCCGATTTCAGGTCGCCAACAGCATTGACTTTGTCGTCTTTGATTCCAATGTCGGCTAGGCGAGGCTTGCCTCCACTGCCGTCGTAAACCAGGCCGTTTTTGATAAGCACGTCAAAGCTGGAACCTCTTTGGGCGGTGACACCGTTGGTCAGCGTCAGCAGCAAAACCATGGCGATCAAAAGCAGTTTGCGCATATGTGTTCTCTCTTGCTGGTTGGGATTGTTACTGTAGTGCAGCCAGATGATAGCCATTAGGTGCAGCTTTTGCCAAAGCCGTGCATGCCGACACTTGTTTGCCAAAGG
>JAGNMH010000669.1 GCA_017991275.1 Acidobacteriota bacterium | reverse complement strand
AAAAGAACTGCTGTCCCGCTAACAAGTCCCCCCATTTCAAGAGAGGTATTCATTGAGTTTTACACGCTTCAGCCCAAAACGATTTTTGCCAATTCTGTTTATCTCAATTCTGTTTTTCACGCCGAGCATTTCCGCTCAGCGATCAAACACCGCCCCGGCTTCGCGTCGCATCGGCTTTGCCGAAGCCCAAAAGTTGCTGCTGAATGAAAAGGAAGGCAATCTGGACAAACAGCCCGGCAAGTTCACACGCACAAAGTTGAGTGATGGAAGAGTTTTGGAAGTGTTTTATCCGTTGACGGTTTCCATTCCTTCGCGCAAGGGCAGAACCGCAACTGCGCCGGGATACGGAGTTCTGTACGAATCTGAAGTCACCTTCAAGGAAACCAATCGCCCGCACCATGCCCTGGAAGACCTGATTCCTGATGGCAGAGTCTTCGTCGGCAGCGTGCCGATGCACGTCATGAAGCTGGAAAAACGTGTCGGCAAGCTGGATTACACTCGCGGAAGTTTACGGCGACTGGATAACCTGATTGCCGGCTATCACGCTTCCCATACGACGGCTCAAACTGATCAGCAGACTTTTCAACAGGTGACGGCTTATTACGGAGAAGTATTGCGGCGCGAATTGAAAGGCGAATGGACGGCGCGTGAAGTGAAGCTGGGACCGGCTCGTGTTCAGGTCGAACCAAACTTACAGTTTGTTTTCGGCGGCAAAACAAAGGAAACCAAACCGTGGAGCACAGTTTTGCAAGCCATGTCGAACGAAGACGTGCGCGGCGTCAGACTATCAAAACTCTTTGAAGACGAACTGCGCGCGGCTCAGCAGTGACGTCTTGTTCGACTTTTCAGCCGATGCTATAAGTTCGCCCGTCCGTTACCCAGAAACAATAAGCCCGAAACTACAATCGCCACCCCGGAGGTTTAACCATGTTCGCCAATCTCAAAAACGCCATGACAGCAACTATATTGCTGTGCGCGGCAGCTTTCGCAATCATTTCAACTCAATTTGCACACTCAGTTTCTGCTCAATCAGCCAAGGGGGCGACTATCAGTCCGGCCAGCAGCGAAGCCGAAGTCGGGCAACAGATTCAACTCAAAGTCATCTCGACCGACGAAAACGGCAAGCGGTCTGACATCAAAGCCGGTTTCTGGGTGGCTCTGCCCAGCGATATGGCTGCGGCTGATGCGGAAGGCCGAATTAGTTTGTACGCTCCGGGTGAAGTTCAGGTAATCGCCGTCGTCAATGGCAGACCGGCTCGCGCCACGATTCGCGTTAGACCGGCGAAAGTGAAAACAATTGAAGTTACCAAACCTGGCGCGCCATTGGTTATCGGCGGCACTTATAAACTTGAAGCAAAAGTCATTGGAGCAAACGGCGATCCTCGCGAAGACGTGAAATTGGGCTGGGCATCGGAAAATCCTGCTGTGGCGGTTGTGGATTCCGCCGGATTGGTAACAGGCATTGCCGCAGGCAAATCAAAAATATGGTCAAAGGCCGATGGCGCTGCCGGAGAATTGGTGATTGAAGTCATCAAGAGCAACGTTCGCAGCATTGCCATCGAACCTCGCACCAGCGAATCCAGGGCTGGCGATGTGCTTCACTTCAAAGCGATGGCAAAAGACGCGAACGGTTCGGATGTCAAAAACGCTGCCATTCGCTGGGCGGCCAGCGGCAACGGAGCCACAATTGAAAGCGATGGTGGGTTCATCGCCAACAACCCCGGAACTTATGTCATCACGGCTTCAGTCGGCGAACAATCAGCGGCAGCAACCATAGTTGTGACTCCGCGTAACGCCGAACGTGAACTGGAACGAATTGGCCGCATCCGCCTGAAAGACATTCAGGTTTCAGAACAATGGATGTTCGGCAATTACATCTACATTTCGACAATCGCCGACCAGATTCAGGTTTACGACATTTCCGATGCGAAAAATCCAAAGCTGACCGAAACTCTGAAAGTTGACGCGCGAGTCGTCAACGATGTCAGCCTGACTTCGGACGGAAAGATCGGTGTGGTGACACGCGAAGGCGCATCCAGTCGAAAAAACGGAATTGTCTTTCTGGACACCACCGACCTGGCACATCCCAAAATCATTTCCGAATATACAGAAACCGTCACAGGCGGAGTTCATAGCGCCTATATTGACGGCAATTACGTTTACCTGACTGACGACGCAACTGGTTCAATGCGTGTCATCAGCTTCAAAGACGTGAAAAACCCGAAAGAAGTCGCCCGCTTTGAAGTTCCATTACGCGGACCAAAACTTGATGGAGAAGGTTTTGGCGAGGGAGGTCGTTACCTACACGACGTTCAGATCAAAGACGGACTGGCTTATCTGGCTTACTGGCGCGACGGTTTGGTGATTCTGGACGTCGGCGCTGGCATTAAAGGCGGCAGCCCCGAAAATCCGAAACTGGTCAGCCAGATTCGATTCAATCACAACGAACTTTACGGCGATGGCTGGCTGGCCGGAACTCACGAAGTTTACCGATATAAAAACTATGTCTTTGTCGGCGACGAAGTCTTCCCGGCAATGTTCGACATAACCGCCAAAGACCGCATTCCCGCGCGCGGAGTGCTGCACGTTGTTGACGTAACCGACATCAACAACCCGCGCAAAGTTGCCGAATATGCAGTACCGGAGGGCGGCGCTCACAACGTCTGGGTCAAAGATGACATTCTGGTCATGGGTTATTACGGCGGAGGCGGTCGGGTGCTGGATGTTTCTGGCGAACTGCGCGGTGACCTTTACCTGCAAGGCCGCGAAATCGCCCGGCTGTGGACTGGCGACCCACAAGGCTATCGCCCGAATGTTCCTTTCACGTGGGGAGCGCGTCAGTTCGGCGATTACATTTATTTCAACGACATTAATTCCGGCATCTGGATCATGAAGCTTGGCAAACCCAAGCAGAAAGGTTCGACCACTGCGCCGGGCGAATAAGGTAGCTTGGAAAATCATGAAGCGCGTTTGTAATTCCACGTTCAGGCGATTGTTTTTGGCTCTGGTATTGTTGAGCCTGCTGCCTCAAAGCGGAACTACAAACGTTTTCACTGAAGCTATTACCCAGGCTTCAATTCAAACCAACAAAGTTTCAATCCTACCAGTCAACCCGGAAGCCGAAGCCGGTCAGCAAGTCCAACTGAAAACCGTCGCCACCGACGAACAGGGACACCAGACAGAAGTCAAAGCCGGTTTCTGGATCGCTCTGCCCAATGAACTGGCGACGATTGACGCCGACGGCAAAGTTCACTTGCTGGCTCCGGGCGAAGTTCAAATTGTGGCAATCGTCGGCGGCAAACAAGTTCGCTCTACAATTCGCGTCAAACCGGCTCGCGCTGCTTCTATTGAAATCACCAGGCCAACTCTGCCTTTGCCAGTCGGAGAAAGTATCAAACTGACAGTGAAAACTTTCGACTCCAAAAGAAATCAAAGCAAAGATATTGGACTGAATTGGGAATCGGATAATCCGACAATTGCCTTTGTTGATGGCACAGGCCAGGTCACTGGCCTGTCGGCTGGCAAAGCTAGCATTAAAGTCCGCACTGGAGGAGTCAGCGCCAACACAGTAATCGAAGTTGTCAAAAGCGACGTTTACAGCCTTAGCGTACAGCCAGACTCAACCATTGTTCGCACTGGCGACGTGGTTCGCTTCGTCGCTGAAGCAAAAAATACCAGTGGCAACCAGGCCAACTTTACCAATGTGCGCTGGTCGGTTGAAGGTTCGGCCATTGTC
>JAGNMH010000668.1 GCA_017991275.1 Acidobacteriota bacterium | reverse complement strand
TTTCCAACCGTCCAACCGTTTTTCGACGTTGGCGGGTTGGACGTAAAACGTGGCTTTTGTATTCAATCGCTCCAACGCAGCCATTCCGATATCAACCTGGCTCAATCGAGCATCGTCAAAAGTCAGGCTGAGCGCTCCGCGCTGACCTTCTGGCCAGGCGAAATTCTGTTGAGCCGTTGGCTTTGCCGTAAACAACGATGCCGAAAATATGGTTACAGCCAGACAGGCAATCGGCTTTAACAATCGTGGGTTTATAGTTTGGTTCATTGTCGTGCCTCCAGTATTTGTTGCGTAATCAGATCGCCCATCTCAGCGGTTGAAAGTGTTCCGCCCAAATCACGTGTCCGATTGGCAATATTGCTCAACACGGCTTCGACCGCGGATTCGATTATTGCCGCGCCTGCCGATTCGCCAAACCACTCCAGCATCATTCTGACCGACAAAATCGTGGCCACTGGATTCGCCCAGCCTTTGCCTGCAATGTCCGGCGCTGAGCCGTGCGAAGGTTGAAAGACTGCGTATTTATCGCCAATGTCCGCCGACGGAGCCATTCCCATTCCGCCGACCAGCCCCGCCGCCAGGTCTGAAAGAATGTCGCCGAACATATTTTCAGTCACCAGCACGTCGAAGCTCTGTGGCCGTTGCACCAAATACAACGCCAGCGCATCCACGTAAACACGCTCGGTTTCAACGTCTGGAAACTCGCGGCTGATTTCGTCGAAGATGCCGCGAAAGTACGCCATCGAAGGAAGCACGTTTGCTTTATCAACCAGAGTGACTTTGTTGCGGCGCTTGCGAGCTTCGCGAAATGCCGCACGGAACAATCGCTCTGATCCTGCGCGCGTTACCAGCATCGTGTCTGTCGCCGACGTTGCGCCCGCTTCCAGTTTTGCCAGTCGGGTTGAAAACAAACCTTCGGTGCTTTCGCGCACCAGCAAAAAATCAATTTCGCCCGCGCCGTAATTTTTCAGCGGCGAATGCTGAGCATGGTAAAGCCGTATTGGCCGCAACCCGCAATACAAGTCCAGCAATTCGCGCAGATCAATTTGCGGAGTCATCTCAATACCGCTAGGCCAGCGCACATCCGGCAAGCCCATCGCGCCGAGCAATATCGCGTCCTGTTGTTTGATTTGCTCAAAGGTAGCGGGCGGCAAAGGATCGCCACTAAGCAGATATTCACCCGCGCCGATTGAAAATTCGCTCAATTGGAACTGCACCCCGCTCAGCCGATCTTCCACCGCACGCAAGACTTTGACCGCTTCGGTGATTACTTCCGGGCCGATGCCGTCTCCGGGCAATACGGCGATGCTAAACACTTTTTGTTCGTTCATGATTTTTGTTTGATCCAATTGATAGCGAGTCGCAATTTGAAGCGTTCGGCAGCAAAAAATCCAGAGCCAAAGAACCTTTGGCTCGCGAAACGGGGATTTATCTGAAGCGTGTGCATAAATCAGACGCGGGGTTTGGAGTGCTGCGACTCGTCGCAGCTTTGCATTTTCAAGTTGAAGTTGACCTGGACAGCAAGGTTCTGGCCAGAAACGAAAAGCGGCGACAAGTCGCACGCACTCCATAAATGCACTGTCCTAACTCGTCGAAAATAGGTCGCTGTAATTTGCACAGCCTTCATTTATCTATCGGATTTTTCGTGAAATCAGGTTGGGACTGACAGATGGCTTTAAGCGTCAGTAACCAATTCATTGAGTGAGAAGCAAATTAGAGTCTTACGTAAAGCGGCGAAGACCCGAGAAGACACGAAGCTGAGAACCGAAGGAAAAGTTGCTTTCTTTTTCGCGACTTGTCGGCTTTTTCCGAAAGGATGTTTACCCGGCTTTTTTTCTAAATCGCAGAGCCGCGATGGTAATCATCAAAATGCTCATCCCGGTTAGAATCAATCCTTGTTTCCACAAATCCTGAAGCTCTGCGCCTCGCAGTATGACTCCGCGAAAGATTTGGATCAGGTAAGTAGTCGGAATGATTTTACTGATTGCCTGAAATTGCAGCGGCATGGTGTCTGTCGGAAAGATATAGCCTGACAGAAAGATCGAAGGCATCATTGTTCCAAAAGCCATCTGAGTGGCTTCCTGATAAGTTTGGGCCTTTGTCGAAACCAACAACCCAAAACCCAGCATCGTAAGAATGAATGGCGCAACCAGCATCATCAACAAACCGATGCTGCCGCGAATCGGGACTCCGAATGCCCAACGCATAAAAAAGAGAAGAATCAAAAGTTCGACATAAGCGACCACGGCGTAAGGCACTACTTTGCCGACCATCAACCCCAGCGGTTTGACCGGAGTCATGTACAACTGATCCAGTGTGCCGCGTTCGCGTTCGCGGACAATCGTGATGGCGGTCATCAAAACTGTCATCATCTGCATCAGCACGGCGATCATTCCCGGAATCAAAAAGTTTGCCGACTTGGAATCCGGGTTGAATAAAACTTTCGGGCGAGCCTCGACCGGCAGAGTTTGTCTGGCTGAAGTGACGCTCAAACTGCGCTCCAACGATTCGCGCAGGGCGATGGAATTCGATACGTTGACGGCTGCTCCGGCCACTGAGGAGTCAGAGCCGTCAACCAACACCAGATAGCTGGCCGATTGCCCGCTCAGCAATCGGCGCGAATAATCCGGCGGAATTTTGACGCCGACTTGCGCTCGCCCGGCGATTACTTCCCGGTTCAATTCTTCTTCTGAATCAACGTACTTAACTATCTTGAAATCGTCTGAGTTGACGAAACGATCCAGCAGTCGCTTGCTTTCCTGAGTCTGGGCTGCGTCATAAACCGCCGTCGGGATGTCCCTGACGTTGGTGTTGATGGCGAAACCGATCATGAACATCTGAATCATGGGCATGATGACCGTGAAAAACAGCGCCATGCGGTCGCGGCTGATGTGAATCGCCTCTTTGCGAAGAACCGGGATTAATCCGCTGAATGGATTTGAGCGCTTGATTGGTGAATTGTCGGTTGTCGGAGTTTTCATTGATTACTCTTTCAGCGAATTGGTCAGCGTGACGAATACGTCTTCCAGTGAAGGTTTGATTGGCATCAGGGCAGCGTCGGGAAAACCATCGGCGTCCAGATCGGCTTTGACTTTATCCAAACTGACATGGTCGTCCATCAGCAGATGGATTGATTGACCGAAGATCGTAGAACCGCGAGCGTAAGGTTTGTTTTTGACCGCAGCCAGCGCATTGGAAGTGCGGCTGGTGTTGATTTCAATTCGCTGAGTGCCGTGCGGAGAAACTTCGGGAATTTCTTTCAACTCGTCCGGCGTGCCGTTGGCAATCAGCTTGGACAGGTAGATGTAGCCAACTCGACCGCAGCGTTCGGCTTCATCCATGTAATGAGTGGTGACGAAAAATGTCACGCCTTGTCCTGACAACTGAAACAGCAAATCCCACAGATCGCGTCTGGCCACAGGATCAATTCCCGCCGTGGGTTCATCCAGGAACATCAACTTCGGTTCGTGTATGAAGGCGCAGGCCAAAGCCAGTCGTTGTTTCCATCCGCCCGAAAGTTTCCCGGCTCGGCGATCCAGGTAAGGCGCCAGATGAGTCATCTCAATTGCATCGTTTTTTCGCCGTCGCAGGTAATCGCCTCTCAGTCCGTAAACTCCGGCGTAAAACTCTATGTTTTCCCGCACGGTCAGGTCTTCGTAAAGGCTGAACTTTTGCGACATGTAACCTACGTGTTGGCGAATTTCGTCGGCCTGTCTAACGCAATCCAGTCCCAACACAGTGCCGCTGCCTTCGCTAGGCAGCAACAATCC
>JAGNMH010000667.1 GCA_017991275.1 Acidobacteriota bacterium | reverse complement strand
GTGATTGATCACGGACATGGGTTGTTGACCTTGTATATGCATTTGTCCGAACTCAAAGCCAAAGAAGGAGATCGCGTAAGCAAAGGACAGGAAATCGCTTTAAGCGGGGCGACCGGCAGAGTGACTTCCGAACATTTGCACGTCGCCGTTCGTTGGCAAGGGGAATATCTTGACCCTGCGACTCTGTTGACCATGAACTTGCCGTGAGTAAGTGGGATGAAAGTTTTAACACCAGTCATTATCTACTTTGCAGTTCCTGGTTTAGGGCTTTTGTTTTTCTTGCGCCTCAAAGATTTCATCGTTCAGCAGCAAATGCCGAGTTTGCCGGACACACCGCTTTTTCTTGTTTTCGCTTCTTATGGTGGGTGGTTGATAGTTTTTTTGACTGAACTGTTTTGGTATTGGTCGGGCATGGCGTCCATTGGAGTTGGTTATCTGATTTTTGTAGCTCCAATCGTGTTGGGTTATTTTGCCGTGCGTTTATACGGCCAGCGAAATCAATCGCATTTTCACTTTAAGCTTTTCATTGCTTGTGCTTGTTATACGTTTTTACCTGTAGCCGTTCTGATTTCAGTGAAGCTTCTGAGTTCATAAAATGTCGCGTAAGGAGAACCCTTAGTTTGCAAATCCGCAATCCGCAATCCGCAATCCGCAATCCAATCGTAGTGGCTCTGGACGTTGATACGCCTGAACAAGCATTGTCGCTGGTCGAACGGCTGCGTGGCATGGTGGGAATGTTCAAGGTCGGCAAACAACTTTTTACGGCTGCCGGGCCGGACATCGTTCGTCGAATTATCGGTATGGGCGAGCAGGTTTTTCTTGATCTGAAATTCCACGACATTCCGAACACAGTGGCAAAGGCCGGGATCGAAGCGGCTCGGTTAGGCGTCAGTATTTTCAACCTTCATGCGATGGGCGGATCAAAAATGATGCGGGCAACAGTTGATGCCGTGAATGAAGCCGTCGAGCGCGAAGGAATTGCCCGCCCGCTGATTCTGGGCGTGACAGTGCTGACCAGCCACACTCAGGAATCGTTGAACGAAGTTGGAATCGAGCGACGGTTGGAAGACGAGGTTGTTACGCTGGCGCAACTGTGTGAAAAGTCTGGCATTAATGGAGTGGTTGCCTCGCCTCAGGAGATTGTGCCAATCAGAAAAGCAGTGGATAATCCCGGCTTCGTGATTTTGACGCCGGGCGTTAGACCCGCAGGCGCGGCGCTGAATGACCAAAGCCGTGTTATGACTCCCGGCGAAGCAATTACAGCCGGAGCAAATTTTTTAGTCGTTGGTCGCCCCATAACTGCCGCAGATGACCCAACGATGGCTGCTCAAAAAATTCTGGAAGAAATTGAACAGGCATCCCATAAACCCTCGCCCAAAGATTTTCAGCAGTAAGGCGGAATAATTTTAATGTCGTTTTATAGGTTAGCTCGCAAAATAGTATTTGGTTTAACTGCCGTCGCCGCGATTAGTTATGGCTGGACGCTTTATGCTTACCAACAGCAAGGTGGGCTGACTCCGCCTCCAAAACCCTCCGAATCCAAACCTTCTTCGACTTCTTCAACTTCTTCATTGGGCGCAACTGGTGCCGCGATGGCTGGTAATGGCTTGCCCGAATACGATGGTTCAACGCTCAGAGTTGGCGAACGGTTGACTTACAACGTTACATTTTCAGAGTTTGCAGTCGCAGGACGAATTGAGATGGAAGTTGTCGAACAAGGCAATTTCTTCGGGCAAGATGGTTACCAGATCAGAACGAAAGCCGAATCTATTGGACAGGTGCGTTCGCTGTTTGGCGATATTGACCATCAGTACACGGCTTATGTTAATCCCAGAACTGCCATTCCCTACCGACTGGTGCGGTCTATTCGGCAGGGCAAAGAATCAACCGAAGACACCATCGTCTTTGATCAGGGAAAGCAGCAGGCGACTTTTTCCGACGATAGTTCGGTTGGTATTTCGCCGGGGACGTTCGATCTGACTTCGCTGATTTATGCCATGCGTTTGCAGGGGGTACCGGAAACCGGCAAGCGAAAATTCACAGTGCTTTTGGATAAAGAGTTGGTCGAATTTGAAGCGGTCAGTAAAGGCAAGGAACGACTGGTCACTCAGACAGGAAGTTACACAGCCATTCAGGTCAAACTTTATCCGCAGAACAAAAAGTATAAGAAGTATCGCGGCTACGTCTGGTTTTCAGATGACGCCCAGCGGTTGCCGTTGGCGATAAAAGCCACGTTGTCGTTTGGTGAACTGCGTGCCGACCTGACCAACGCGATGATTGCCGTTCGCGATGCCACTTCGCTGGCTAAAGTAAAAGAATGGATTGATGAATCCGGCAATAACCGTTCGCCGAGCGGCGGCAATTCGTCAGGTGTACCTGCTAACGGTAATAAAAACAGTATCGTGGTTGTTGATCCGCCAGGTTCCAAGTCGAACGGAAGCGCCGGACCTTCGCCTAATCTGCCTTTTGGCGTAGGCGAAAGGTTGAATTACGAAGTGTCTTGGGGCCAGTTTTCCGCAGTCGGCAAGGTCAGTTTTGAAGTCCGTCAGCAGGGAATGTTGGGCGCAAACCGCGTCTTTGAATTTTACGGCGAAGCTTCGACTCTGGGTGCGGCCAGGTCTTTGATCAGTGTCAACGATCAAGCCAATAGTTTTGTGATGGTTGATTCACTGCTGCCGGTGAAAACCGATGTGCGGTTGCGAGAAGGTCGTCGCACCAAACTGACTTCGGCGACTTACGACTGGTCGAAGAAGTCGGCAACTTTGTCCAGCGGAACTACCGTTCAAATTCAACCCGGCACGCTCGATCTGCTTTCGCTGTTTTACGTTATTCGCGCGGCTGATTTGAAACCCGGCAAGGCTCACAGTTTTCCGTTTCTGGATGCCAACCACCGAATGCAGTTTGTCAATGTTACCGTCATTAAGCAGGAAAGCATTGGCGGGCCGATGGGAACGCGCGAAGCTCTGCAACTGGACATTATGACGCCAGCGCCTACGCCAATTTTGCTGGCACAAGTTTGGGTTTCGAACGATGCGAAACGTCTGCCACTTTATTTCGCGACGCGAACCAGATTCGGTGAATTGCGGTTCCAGATGACCAGCGCGTCGAATACGAAGTGAAACCTTGCCAAACTTACCTCAAAAGCTGAATTACAGTAACGAATCTGGCTGGACTCTGCTTGATCTACTTGTTGTCATTATTTCTGGGAACGTGGCCGCTGTCTTGATAGTTGGTGTTGGGCCGGAACCTTGGCGTCCAGTAGTATGCATCATAGTCGGGCTAGTTTTCGGCATCGGTTTCTGGTGCGTACTTTTTATGTGGTTACTTCCACTCCTTGAGCGTCGCAAAACGCGTAAGCAGAGTTCTTAGCGAATATTCCCAGCCAAGCTGAACAGCGTACTTTGTTGACGTTCGCTGAGCTTTCTTACAGGTCTTAGCAGCGCACGGTTTCGCGGAGACATCTCAAGTTTCAGTCCGTAAACTTTCACACTCTTAGCCAGATCAATTTCCCGTGTGCCTTCGATGTCATCACGAATTAAACGAGTGAAATCGCCGAGCTTGCTCAATTCTTTTAACACTTCACGGTTGCCGATTTCGTGGTCAGAGTTTGCGTACAAAGCTCTCATCACATCGGCCAGATTCAACTTAGAGCGGCTTTGCCAGCGCAGTTCCAGGTCGTAAAGCGCGGCGACCAGCATGCCTTTGCGATAAACCAGGTCATAGCTGGCGGCGCTGGCAAACTTGTCCGGCGAAGCGGCAACCAGCGACAACTG
>JAGNMH010000666.1 GCA_017991275.1 Acidobacteriota bacterium | reverse complement strand
CAATGTGCTTTTGCCGGAGACACTGGAACCAACCAAGGCCGTAGTCGAACCGGCGGGCGCTGTGAACGAGACATTTTTCAAAACCAGCGCATCCTTGTCGTATTCAAAACTAACATCATCGAATTCGACTTCTCCGCGTAAACTGCCCAGCGATTCACGCAGCGAATCTTCATCATCCTCTGTTTTCATGCTCAGGATTTCGCGTATGCGGTCGAGTCCGGCAAAGGCTTCGGTAATCTGGGTTCCGATGGCCGAAATTTCAATAACCGGCATCGCCATCATGCCCGTAAAGGCAACGTACATAATCATCTCGCCGAGCGTCATTTCACCGCGCAGCATAGCGCCACCACCAACGGTTATCATCACCACACCGATGGCTCCAATGGCCAGAGCCGAAGACGACATAATCATTGAAACGCCGGTCATTGACTGGGCGACGTTGCGGAACAACTTGTGCGCTCCGCGCGCGAAAACCAGTTCTTCGCGTTTTTCTGCGGTGTAAGCTTTGACGATGCGGATGCCGCCCAGCGACTCTCCCAGGCGACCAGTAATCTCGCTTTGAATCTCTCCACGGTCGCGGAACAGCGGGCGCAGCTTGTTAAAAGCAAACGCCAGGCCTCCGCCAAACGCAGCCAGCACCACAATTGTCACGCTGGTTAGCCGCCAGTTCAGGTAAAACAAAACCACCAGAGCGATTGCGGCAGTAATGATGCTGCCGACCAGTTGAACCAGGCCGGTTCCGACCAGATTCCTGATCCCGTCGGCATCATTCATGATTCGAGAGATCAGCTTGCCGGTCTGAGTCGAATCGAAATAACGAATTGGCAGGCGCTCGACTTGGGACTGAACGCGCTTGCGCATGTCTGTAATCGCACGCTGAGCGGCGACTCCCAGAATTTGCGACAGCAAAAACGAAGTGACAGCCTGAAGCAGTGTCGCGCCTCCGACAGCCAGTGCAATTTTGGTCAGCAGGCCGGAGTTTCGATGTGTAAGTACGTCATCAATCAGCAACTTTGTCGAATAAGGCAGCACCAATCCCATTGGCCGGTTGATTAGCATCAATAATGCGCCGAGCAATAATCTGCCGCGATGCGCCTTGACCAGCGCGCGGGCTTCGATCCAGGCTTCAGAATAATTGATTTTCTTTTTCTTTGGTTTCTCTTCGCTCACAATTGCTCCTTTGTGATGTGCTTCAAGATGATAATCATACTTATCTCAAGTGTTGCTTCAGACACAACGACCAAAGCTCAGATACTACGTTGAACTTGAGATGAATTGCGAGAGATGACTGGCAGGAAACAGATTTTTGTACTGTTAAGAAGTGAAGAGGGCGGGTAGTGGGTCTCGAACCCACGGCCTCAAGAGCCACAATCTTGCGCTCTAACCAACTGAGCTATACCCGCCGCAAACCTGATTATTGAATCGCAAACAACGCTTGACGACCTGAAAGGATTGCTGTTACGCCGTCAAGGAAGGCGCAATAATAATGACCGACCTCAATATCGTCAAGAGGGTCGTCCGAATAACTCGTTGAAATGTAATAGTTTCGTAATACCTGCCCCGAAACTCCCTGACGACGCCATTTGGCATTGTGGCCACCATCAACTCAACTTACCATCACATTGCTCTTAACTCTCTTGAGTATTTTAAGTGGTCGTGCTCCTCACAAAATTTTCCCGGAGATAAACCAAATGCATTTTGACTCGAAAGTAATTAAGCCTACGCCGGAAGCTCCGCGCTGGCAGGACGCCATCAAAAAATATCAGACGCCTGAAAATTGGCGCAGCATCTGGCAGATAGCCAATTCTGTAATTCCCTTTCTCGCTCTGTGGTATTTGATGATTCGCAGCTTGTCGGGACCGTACTGGGTAACCCTGCTGCTAGCCTGGCCTGCCGCCTGGTTCATCATGCGCATCTTCATTCTGCAACACGATTGCGGCCATGGTTCGTTTTTCAAATCTCAAAAAGCCAACGATTGGGTTGGGACATTTTGTGGATTCCTGACCATGATTCCCTACTATCAGTGGAGACACGAACACGCAATTCACCACGCGACGTCAGGCGACCTAAGCCGGCGCGGTGACGGCGACATCACCACTCTGACCGTCAAAGAGTATCAGGCTCTTTCTTCAATGGGTAAGCTGAAATACCGCGCCTATCGCCACCCTTTGACGCTATTGCTTGCTGGCACGTTCTTCACTTTTGTATTCAGCCACCGTTTTGTCCGCTGGTATTCAGGCAAGCGCGAAGCCCGAAATGTTTACCTGACCGACCTGGTTCTGCTGACGATTTGGTCAAGTTTGTGCCTGACAATCGGCGTGAAGTCATTTTTGATGATCTGGCTGCCAGTGACAATTATCTCCGGCGTGACCGGCATTTGGTTGTTTTATGTTCAGCACCAATATGAAGACACTTACTGGCGAAGCAAAGAAGAGTGGGATTATGTGACGGCTGCGGTAATGGGAAGTTCTTTCTACAAACTGCCGCGAATCATTCAGTGGTTTTCGGGCAACATTGGATTCCACCACATTCACCACTTAAGCCCAAAGATTCCAAACTACAAATTGGAGCAATGCCACATTGAAACCCCCATGTTTCAACAAGCGCCGACGATTGGGTTTTGGGAAAGCCTGAGAACCATGTCGCTGAAGCTGTGGGATGAGGATAAGAAAAAGCTGGTTCCTTTCAGCGCAGTAAAACAGAAATAAGGATAAAACAGCAGGGCTAAAGCCTGTACTTCATGCTTTTGGCAAGCCAGGGTCAATCGTCAATTCACCTTTGACGATTGACCCTGGCTTTCTTTTTCTGAATCTTTGTGGAACTTTCTGCCTGTCAAATCTGAATTACGTGCGACCAACTCAGAATCGAACTGATAACAGGAATAAAGACGGTAATGCTCGCAAACTTCAGCGACGAAGAACTACTTAAACTGATGCGAACTGGCGACGAAACCGCCTTTGTGGCCCTTTACCGTCGCAGACAAGGCGGCATTTATCGTTTTGCGCTGAGAATGAGCGGGTCGGAAACCATCGCCGAAGATGTGACTCAGGAAGTGTTTCTACATTTGATGCGTGGCAACGGAAATTTCGATTCGACACGAGGTTCTTTTCAATCTTATCTTTTTGGTATAGCTCGAAATCAGGTGCTGAGGCGTCTGGAACGTGACCGGCCTTTTCTTTCACTTGCCGGTTCCGAAGAGGAAAACGATAGCCTGATGATTGAAGGCTTGATCGTCAGCAGCGACCCTCTAAGCGATTTGACCCGACGGGAAACGGTCGAGTCAGTCCGCCAAGCCGTTCTTGCGTTACCAGCCCATTACCGCGAAGTCATTGTTTTGTGCGATTTGCACGAGTTGAGTTACCAGGAAACAGCCGAAATTTTGAACTGCGCAATTGGCACTGTTCGTTCGCGGCTGCACAGGGCGCGCGCAATTCTGGTTCAGCGATTACAGTCGCTGAACGCTACGCAGATTGAAGGTTCAAGTAAAGCCGAAGACGTCCCCATCCTTTCTGAAAGCATTTTTGAGACGAATTATGAACTGTCAGGAATTTGATCAAATCTTAAATGAGCTGGCTCAACCAGAATCAGCGGAATTGGCTTTGAGTAAAAAAGGCTTGGCGCACGCGGCAACTTGTCAGAGTTGTGCGCATCGTCTGGCAAATTTTCGATCGCTTGTTGGCGGCCTGAAGGCGTTGGCTGCAACAAATGAAAGCCATTCAGCTTCATTTCAAACCGAAGAACTTCTGCTCGCCGCTTTCCGCCAACAAAAAGTTTTGACGGT
>JAGNMH010000665.1 GCA_017991275.1 Acidobacteriota bacterium | reverse complement strand
CCTTGATCCAGCCGCTCCGCCACCAGGAAGAAAAAGGTTTTGTCCTGTTTGATCGGGCCGCCGACCGAACCGCCGTATTGATAGCGGCTGAACGGCGATTGGCCGCTGGGGTTGAAGTCAAAGGCATTGCGAGCATCCAAAGCCTGATTGCGGAACAGGCCAAAGGCGCTGCCGAAATACTTGTTGGCTCCTGATTTGGAAACGATGTTGACGACGCCGCCGGCTGCCCCGCCGAATTCGGCGCTGAAACTGTTGCGAACGACCTGGAATTCCTGAACTGCTTCCTGGCTGACCGTCGCCTGCACGCCACCCGATGAACTTAATGTTTCAGCGCCATCCACTTGAACCATGTTCCCGCGGCCGTTGTTGCCACCGAACGAAAGACCGGATTGCGGAGTTTGTGCCACACGAAAATCAGAGGAATCGGCAATGTTGTCGGCATCCACAACTCCCGGAGTCAGCAAGGCGTAATCCAGAAAATTTCGGCGATTGATCGGCAGATTGGTGATTTGTTTGGTGTCAACGACCGATGATTGTTCCGGGCGCGAAATTTCGACAACTTCTCCGCCTGCAACGACATCAACTTTTATCTCAACGCCTCCGGCAACCAATTGGAATGAAATGTTAGCTTGCTGGCCAACTGTCAATTCCAAACGGGTTGTTTTTCCGGCAAAACCTTTGGCTTCGATCTTCAAATCGTAAGCTCCAGGCAACAAGGCCAGAAACGCATAATTGCCCTCGGCGTCTGTTGTGACAGTACGAACCGCGCCTTTGCTGACATTCGTCAGGGTTGCTATCGCACCGGGAATGACAGCGCCCGTGCTGTCGGCAATTTGACCGCGCACTTCGGCTGTCGAACTTGAAACTTGAGCATTAGCGGAAACGACGCTTGCGATTAAAGCAATCGTCAGGGCAATGGCGGAAACCAGATATTTCAACTGTTTATTCATTATTATCTCCTTCACCTATGCTGGTGCTTGGGCTGCAATTCGTCTTTTTGAGTCGGATTTTGCATCCCGGTTTCTGGCTGATTCCTTCCCGGAATCAGCAGGGTAATCGAAAACAACCTGCGAATTGGGTTGCTCCGGACATCCTCAGAAAAGCATTTCCAATAGTGTTTTTGTTAAGAGAGGTTGACGACTTTGGTCTCAACCGCGAGCAATCATACATTTGCCGCTGCAGGCAAAACAACCGAGACGCTTAACGATGCTCCCAGTAAACTTCCTTGCATCTTTCCAGACGAACCCGGAAACTACGCGGCCATGACAGACAAACTCATTCATCCTGCCTTGCTTGATCCGCGTTCGTGGGCAGACGTCAACCTTTACGACACAACTGTCAACATTGATCGTTCTCCGGTCGAAGGCCATGAACGTCAGACACCCGATCGCCACTTTTCCATCAAGCACCTGAAACTGGAAATCCAGATTGACGACGAAACAGAATCTGTCGAAGGCACGGCTACTCTGACGCTATCGCCAATCAATAACGGGTTCAGTCACTTTGAATTGGACGCCGCCGAAATGCGCGTTGCCAGCGTCAAGCTGCTGGCCGTTGAACAACGTGGCACTGGCAACTTGATTCGTTCGACAGCGCAGTTTGCGACTCGGCTGGATTTTGAAACGCATCCCGACCGGCTGGTCGTCGAACTCGATCGCAGTTACGCTCGCGACGAACAAATCACAGTCTCAATCAGCTATTCCTGCTTTCCGCGAAAAGGGTTGTTTTTCATCAAACCAGACGACGCTTATCCGAACAAACCTTGCCAGATATGGTCGCAGGGCGAAAACGAAGACTCCCATTGGTGGTTTCCCTGTCACGACGTGACCAATCAAAAGATGAGCACGGAAATGTTGGTGACGGTCAAAGCCAATTACTTTGCCCTATCTAACGGCGAACTGCTCGGTGTGCGCGATAATCAACAGCAAGGCAAGAGGACGTTTCATTGGAGCCAGGCCCAACCCCATCCGGCGTATTTGGTGACGGTTGTCATCGGCGAATACGAACAGATCAAAGACAGTTACAAAGATTTGCCGGTGGATTATTACGTTTACAAAGATCGCATCGCCGCCGGACATAAGCTGTTCGCCAACACGCCAAAGATGATTGAGTTATTCGAACAAAGGTTCGGTTACGACTACCCTTACGCCAAATACTCGCAAATCCTGGTTGATGACTTTCTGTTCGGAGCGATGGAAAACACCTCGGCTTCGACCTTCACTGACCGCTGCTTGCTGGACGCTCAAGCCGAACTGGACATCAATTATGACGACATTGTCGCCCACGAATTGGCGCATCAATGGTGGGGCGATTTGGTGACCTGTAAAGACTGGACTCAGATTTGGCTTAACGAAAGCTTTGCCACTTACAGCGAATACCTGTGGCGCGAGCATTCTCGCGGACACGACGAAGCGCGTTTCGTCATCTTCCAGGATTTCATGACTTACCTGCGCGAAGATTGGACTGGTCATCGCCGCCCGATTGATTGCCGCTATTATCGTTTTTCAGAAGAGTTGATGGATCGCCACGCTTACGAAAAAGGCGCGTGCGTGCTGGATATGCTGCGCTGGACTTTAGGCGATGAAGGCTTCTTTCGTTCACTGGCTCATTACCTGAAAAAGTTCGAGTTCAACGTTGCCGAAACTAACGATTTCAAAGTCGCCATTGAAGAAGCCACCGGGCAAAACCTGCACTGGTTTTTCGATCAATGGCTTTACAGCGCGGGTTATCCCGAACTGGAAGTCAGTTACGAATGGCAGCGCGAACAAAAGATGCTGCACGTGTCGGTCAAACAGGTTCAGGAAAACGAAGACGACGGAACGCCTGTGTTCCGCTTCCCGGTTGAAATCGAAATCACGACGGTCGAAACAGGCGAAATCATCGAAACCGAACGCCGCCAGAATTACCGCGTCGAAGTCACCAAAGCCGAACAGGATTTTTATTTTCCCTGCGAAGCCAAGCCGAGAATGGTGTTGTTCGACAAAGGTCATCGCATCTTCAAGCTGATGAATTTTCCGAAATCGGCTCAGGAATTGGCTTATCAACTGACAAAAGCCGAAGACGTGCTGGATCGCATTCGCGCCGCGCGCGAACTGGCCGAATTCAAAGGCGAAGAAACCGTTTCAGCGTTGAGCGTTGCGCTCACTGGCGAAGAGTTTTACGGCGTGCGAATGGCTGCGGCAATCTCACTTGGAGAAATCGGCGGAAATGCGGCGCGAACGATTTTGACTGAAAGCTACCAAACCGAAAAAGACAGCCGCGTCCGCCGAAGCGTCGTTTGGGCGCTGGGCAATTTCAAAGACGAAGCCGCGACGGATTTGCTGCGCGAAGTTTCGCAAAAAGACGAAAGCTATTTTGCCACTGTCGCAGCCGTTCGCGGGTTGGCAGCAATCGGTAGCGACAAAGCCTTCGACGCAGTGAAATCCGCCATCGCCCGAACTTCGTGGCAGGAAGTCATCGCCGCGTCGGTCTTTCACGGCTTCAGTCAGGCGAAAGACAAGCGCGGAGTTGATCTGGCTTTGGAGCAAAGCAAGTACGGCAAAGCAGTTCCCATTCGCGTTGCGGCAATCGGCTGCCTGGGAACGCTGGGCAAAGAGCTTCAAAAAGAAGACAAAGCCGAAAAAATCGTTGACCATTTGATCGAACTGACCAAAGACAAAAACATCCGCGCTCGAGTTTCCGCGATCCGAGCATTGGGCAAAGTCGGCAACAAACGCGGCTTGCCCGCTCTGCGCGAAGCCGAACAACGCGAATGCCTGGATCAGTTGAAAGCCGCCGCGATGG
>JAGNMH010000054.1 GCA_017991275.1 Acidobacteriota bacterium | reverse complement strand
CCGTCTTTGACGATTTGGATGTAAGCGTCAATCGCCCTTTTGCCGTTCATCTTTGCAATGTCGTTCAACGTCTTTCCTTCGTAATCTCGATGAGCCGGGCAATTGGCAACAAGCACGTTCCCGCCTCCGCCAACGTCATCCAGACCTTTTTTGACTGCCGCCGGATCGTCGTGGCGACGCGAAGGAATTAACACCGTTATCGTCGAAGACCACGCCTCGTAAGGATAACAATCCGCAGTGATGTCCCCCCCTTCGCGTCTGGCCGCTTCAATCAATTTCAGGACTTCGTCCGCCTTGTTCCAGACGCCAACCGTGCCGAGTTTGATATGCGAAATTTGCACAGGCAGATTAGCTTCGCGTCCGATGCGAATGGCTTCGCGGAAAGCGTCAAAAGCCAAATCAGCTTCGTCGCGGACGTGGCTCATGTAAATCCCGCCGTAACGTGCAGCGACTTTCGACAGAGCAATCACCTCTTCGGTCGTAGCCGGATTGCCCACGTCATATTCCAGTCCGCTGGAAAGTCCGACCGCGCCATCGCGCATTGCCTGCTCGACCAGTTCAGCCATCTTGGCTATTTCGGCTTCGGTCGCAGTGCGTTTGAAATCCTTGCCCATCACTTGCTGGCGAACCGTCGCGTGACCGACAAAGGCTATGACGTTTGTGGCCAGCCGCTGCTTTTGACACCAATCCAGATAATCGGCAATCGGAAACGGTGAGCCGCCATCCGGGCCAACGGCAATGGTCGTAATGCCTTGCAGCGTTTGAGTCCTGGCCGTCGGATCGTTGGCGAAGCCACGTTCAGAGTGATTGTGAATATCCACAAAACCTGGCGCGACGATCATTCCCTTGGCGTCAATCACTCGTTCGCCAGGTTGCGGCTTCAGCTTGCCGATTTCCTTTATCGTGTCGCCGACTATCCGTACGTCGGCAATACGACGCACAGACCCGGCGCCATCAATCAAAGTTCCGCCTGAAATCAAAACTTGAGAGTTGTTTGCTGATTGCTGCGCCAAAACGGACAACGTCAGCGCCGCCAGTAAAACCAGAACCGTTTGTTTCATTGTTTGCTCCTGCTAAAGGATTGAATTTTCGGCTGACAGATTGGGACGGTTTATAGCACGTGCCAGAAACAAGTGCTACGATGCGCCGTGCGTTGAAACCAACACGCAACCAACTTCAATCCATCCGCAAAATTTGGAGACCGTATGGCAATCACGCGAAGAGAAGCGTTGCTGTCCGCCAGTGCGCTGGCAGGCGCTTCGCTGTTTCCGAAATCGTTTTTGGCGCAGCAGCACTCTGTGCCACAGACGGCTGTCAGTCTGGGCGATTTTGAATTACTGGCGCGCCAAAGCATGACGGAATTGGCCTGGGAATACATCAGCGGAGGCGCGGGCGATGAACTGACCCTGCGCTGGAACCGCGAAGCTTACGACCGAATGAAACTGAAGCCGCGCGTGCTGGTGGATGTTTCCAAGCTGGACACGCGCGTCAATTTGTTTGGCCGCGAAATGCCGTTTCCAATCTTGCTGGCTCCGACTGCTTATCAAAAACTGGTTCACCCGGAAGGCGAACTCGCCACCGCCAAAGGCGCAGGAACAGCGACAATGGTGGTCAGCACAATGGCTTCGGTCAGCGTGGAAGAAATCGTCGTCGCCACCAAACAACCGCCGTGGTTTCAGTTGTACGTGCAACCGGATCGCGGATTCACCAAGGCTCTGGTTCAGAGAGCCGAAGCTGCAGGTTGTCAGGCCTTGGTAGTTACCGTTGACACGCCGATTCCAGGTTTGCGAAACCGCGAAGAACGAATCAAATTTGCCCTGCCACCCGGCATCGAACGGCCAAACCTGAAAGGTCTGAACACATCTGGAAGCAGCCATCTTCCTGCTGAAAATCAAATTTACAACGCGCTGTTCGACGCGAAGTTGACCTGGAAAGACGTGGAATGGTTGCGGTCGCTGACCCGTTTGCCCATGCTGCTCAAAGGCGTGTTGAATCCCGAAGATGCAGACCGTGCCGTTCAAGCTGGGGCTTCAGGTTTGATAGTTTCCAATCACGGTTCGCGCAACATTGACACTCTGCCCGCCACCATCGAAGCCTTGCCCGAAGTTGCGGCCAAAGTCGCCGGTCGAATCCCAGTTCTGGTGGATGGCGGCATTCGCCGAGGCACCGACGTTCTGAAAGCCCTGGCTTGTGGCGCAAAAGCGGTTTTGATCGGGCGGCCTTACCTGCACGGTTTGGCTGCGGCTGGCGCCGATGGGGTCAATCGAGTCGTCAGCATTTTGCGTCGAGAATTTGAAATGGCGATGGCCCTGACCGGACGAACTTCGATTGCTGAAATTGACGGCTCTGTGTTGTGGCCGTCTCAACAGGAGAAAACCAGATGAACGATAAACTGACAGCTTTCGCCAACCAGAACTACCTGAACCTGGAAAGTTATCGCAAAACCGGCGAAGCCATCCGCACACCGCTGTGGTTCGCTCAGGATGGCGAAGTGTTTTACTTTTACACCGTCGCGCATTCGTTCAAGGTCACGCGACTGAAAAAAAATCCTCGTTGCCGCGTTGCTCCGTGCGACATGCGCGGCAACCTGAAGGGCGATTGGGTGGATGCCACGGCGCGTTTGCTCGAATCCGAAGAAGCCAAACACGCGGACAACCTGTTGAACGCCAAATATGGATTGATGAAACGCACGCTGAATTTCTTCGCCAAATTGCGAGGTCACAAACGCGCGTCGTTTGCTATCACACTCGACTGACTTTGGACTGCTGCAGCCCGGCGCAGCTTTGCCTTCATCCGCAGAACACTGAAAGATCACCAAGCACTCCGGTTAAGCCGGTTAAGCTGGTTAAGCTGGTTAAGAATGAAAAGCGGTGTCGAGCCACCGCACTCCACACGTTATGCCCAAAAAGCAAAACTTACTTTGGCTGAATGTTCTTGCCGTTTTGTTTGCATCTCTGGTTCTGGCTCAGGATTCGCCACCGCAACGACTGACGCTGGAACAAGCTGTCGAACTAGCGCAGAAAAACTATCCGGCGATTCGCGCCGCAAAGGCTCAATCGCAATCCGCCGAAGTCGGAATCGAATCCGCCAAAGCCGCCCTGCTGCCGCGAGCCGATTTGCTGTGGCAACAAAACCGCGCGACTCGCAATAACGTCTTCGGCTTGTTGTTGCCGCAATCAACCTTGCCTTCGATTTCAGGCCCGCAACTCAACAACACAACTCAGGAAAGCGCGTGGGGAAGCGCCGCCGGATTGCTGTTTTCGTGGGAACCCTTCGATTTCGGTTTGCGAAAAGCCGGTATTGATTTGGCCAAAGCCCAAAGCAAACAAGCCGAAGCCGCCGAAGCATTGACCAAACTGGATGTCAGCGCCGCCACCGCCGATGCGTTTTTGACTTTGTTGGCCGCCGAACAAACCGTTCGCGCCGCAGCCGCCAACATCGAACGCGCTGAAACTTTGGCCAAAACGGTTGGCGTTTTGGTCACCAATCAACTTCGTCCCGGCATTGATTCTTCGCGCGCCGAAGCAGAACTTGCCGCCGCCAAAAACCAACTGATCCTGGCCGAACAAACAGCCGAACTCGCCCGTGCCAATCTGGCCGAGGCAATTGGAGCCGGTGGCAGCCAGGTGACAATCACCGCCGGGCCTTTGCTGGATTTACCGCCTGTCGCTCCGCCGCCCGCGCTGAACTTTTCGCTGCATCCGTTGGCGCTGGCTCAGACCGCAGCCATTGACGCCGCCAAAGCCAAAGAGAAAGTTTTGGAGCGGGCGTGGTTTCCGCGCTTCAACTGGCAATCGTCGGTTTATGGCAGAGGCACTGGCGCAAAACTCGACGGTACTTTCGACAATGCCAGAGGCTTATACCCGGATACCTTCAACTGGGCGACGGGACTGACGATCAGCTTTCCGGTCATGGATTTTTTCGGCATTCGCGCTCGCCGCAAAGCCGAAGCCAGCAGCACGCTGGCTGAACAAGCTCGCTACGATCAGGTCGTCAACACGCTGAAAACCCAAGACACACGCGCTCGCATCTTGCTGGAATCCGCCCGCAAGATCGCCGCCAACAACAACGTTCAGATCAAGGCTGCTCAGGAAACCCTGGAGCGCGCCAAAGTCCGTTACGAATACGGGCTGACCAACATTGTCGAAGTCGCCGACGCTCAGCGGCTGGTGGCTCAGGCGGAAATTGACGCGGCTGTGGCAAAGCTGTCTGTCTGGCGAGCAATGCTGGCAGGCGCGAAACTGCAAGGCGATCTGAAACCTTTTCTGGATCAGATCAAACGCTGATCTTTCAACGCAAAGACGCGAAGACTCAAAGCCGCAAAGTAAGAAGAGCAAAGAAATTTCCTTTGCGTCCTTGCTGCTTTGCGCCTTTGCGTTGAAAACGGTTCCTCAAATTTATGTGGCTGATTAACACTGCGCTCCGTCGCCCCTTCACAATTCTGGTTCTGGTCATCGGCATCGCGCTGGGTTCCGGGCTGGCCATCAAGCAAATGCCCGTGGACATTTTTCCGAACCTGAATCTGCCGGTGATTTACGTCGCTCAGCCGTATGGAGGTATGGACCCGGCGCAGATGGAAAGCTTTTTCGTTTCCTACTATGAGTATCACTTCCTTTACGTAGCCGGTATTGAACACGTCGAATCGCGTTCGATTCAAAACGTAGGCTTGCTCAAACTTTATTTTCATCCCGGAACGGATATGAGTCAGGCGCTGGCTCAGGTGATTTCGTATGTCGAACGGTCAAAGGGGTTTATGCCTCCGGGAACTGTAAACCCATTCGTGATGAGGTTTGACGCCGGCAGTGTGCCGGTTGGCCAACTTGTGTTTTCCAGCGAAACGCGCGGAGTTGGCGAAATTTCCGACCTGGCCCTGTTCCGAGTTCGACCACAGTTTTCAACCTTGCCGGGAGTCAGCGCGCCTCCGCCGTTTGGCGGCAATCAACGAACAGTCATCATTCGCGCTGAGCCGGAAAAGCTGCGCGCATTTTCAATGTCGCCCGAAGAAGTCGCCAAAGCCATCGCCGCCAGCAATACGATTCTGCCTTCGGGCAATGTTCGCACCGGCGATTTGAACCGCATGGCTCCGATGAACGGCGTAGTGCGTGACATTCAGGAACTGGCCGACGTGCCGATTCGCAACGGAGCCGGAGCAAACGTTTACGTCCGTGACATTGGCCGAGTCGAAAACGGCAGCGACATTCTGACCGGCTACGGATTGGTCAACGGGCGGCGAACGGTTTACATCCCCGTCACCAAACGTTCTGACGCTTCGACGGTGGACGTGGTCAACAATGTAAAGGCCGCTCTGCCGCGATTTCAATCGCTGGTTCCCGAAGACATCAAAGTCAGTTTTGAACTGGATCAATCCACCATCGTCAAAAACTCCGTGCGCGGTTTGATTCTGGAAGGCGCGATTGGAGCATTGCTAACCGGTCTGATGGTGCTGTTGTTCCTGAGAAGTTTTCGCAGCGCCTTGATCGTAGTTTTGACAATTCCGTTTTCGCTGCTTTCCGGTGTCGTCGGTTTGTGGCTGAGCGGGCAAACGATCAACGTCATGACTTTGGGCGGTTTGGCGTTGGCCGTGGGCATTTTGGTTGACGAAGCAACTGTTGAAATCGAAAACGTCAACACTCACCTTTCGCGCGGAGAATCGCCGCGCCAGGCCGCGTTCAACGCCGCACGTCAAACTATCGCGCCACGTTTTCTTTCGATGTTGTCAGTGCTGGCGGTCTTCGTGCCTTCGTTTTTCATGACTGGCGTAGCCAGATCGTTGTTCATTCCGCTAACGCTTTCAGTCGGCTTTGCGATGCTGGCTTCGTATCTGTTGTCCAGCACACTGGTTCCTGTGCTGGCAGCCTGGCTGCTGCGCGGGGAGTTTAGAGTACCGCCTTCAGGCGGCGTTGATACTCTTCCGCCTGAAGGCGGTACTCTGAACGCCTTCGACCGGCTGCGTTCTCGCTATGAAAGTTTTCTTTCCAGATTGATGAAAATCCGCTGGCCGATCTTTGTGGCTTACCTGGTTGTCGCTTTCGGAGTGATTTACTTTGTCGGCGGCAGACTCGGCACAGACATTTTTCCTGAGGTTGAAACCGGGATGTTTCAACTTCGATTGCGCGCTCCGGTTGGCACACGAGTCGAGCGCACCGAAGTAATTACGCAAAAAGCTCTGGACGCCATCAAAACCGAAACCGGCGACAAAGTAGATATTTCGCTGGGTTACGTAGGCACGCAACCAGCCAGCTATCCGATTAACACGATTCATTTGTGGATGAGCGGTTCGCACGAAGCCGTCATCACCATCGCATTGAAGCCCGGCTCCGGCATTCGCACCAGCGAACTGAAAGAACGGTTGAGGAAGAAATTACCTGAAGTCATTCCCGGCACTCAATTGTCGTTTGAGGCGGGCGATGTCGTGACAAAGGTTATGAACTTTGGCGCCGCGACCCCGGTTGAAGTCGCCGTCAGCGGCCCGAATCTTCAGGCCAATCGTGGCTTTGCCGACAAGCTGCTGGCAGAGATGAAAAAGATTCCAGCCTTGCGCGATCTGCAATTCGATCAGGCGTTGGATTATCCAACCGTGGACATCAAGGTTGACCGCAAACGCGCCGGGCAATTAGGCGTGACGATGGAACAGGTCGGGCGCTCACTTGTCGCCGCTACTTCGTCCAGCCGATTTACTCAGCCGACTTACTGGCGCGATCCGGCCAGCGGAACGGCTTATCAGGTTCAAGTCGAAATCCCGCAATCGCGAATGTCTTCCATCGAAGACGTGCAGAGCGTTCCGGTCAATGCGGCGGGCGGCGCTCACGCGCTGGCAGGCGACGTAGCCGAAATCAGTTACGGCACAACCGTCGGCCAATACGACCGTTACAACCAACAACGCATGGTGACGATCATTGCTAACATTGGGGGCAACATCTCCGGCAAGGATTTGGGCAACGTCAGCCAGGAAATTGACGCGGCCATCAAACGCGCCGGCGAAGTTCCGCGCGGAGTCACCGTCGCCGTTCGCGGCCAGATTCCGCCGATGCAGCAAACGCTTTCCGGTTTGCAAACCGGTTTGTTGTTGGCTGTGGCTGTGATTTTTTTGCTGCTGATGGCGAACTTCCAATCGCTGCGCGTTGCTTTGGCGGTTATGGCAATGATTCCTGCCGTCGTTGCGGGTGTCGCTGTGGCTTTGTGGCTGACCGGCACGACACTGAACGTGCAATCGTTTATGGGCGCGATCATGGCCATCGGAGTTTCAGTGGCGAATGCGATTCTGCTGGTTACCTTCGCGGAAAAACGAAGGCTGGAAGGCGCTGATTCTGAAGCCGCCGCAACCGACGGAGCCAAAAGCCGTCTGCGTCCAATTCTGATGACCAGCTTTGCCATGATCGCCGGAATGATTCCACTGGCTTTAGCCCTTGGCGAAGGCGGCCAGCAAACCGCGCCGCTCGGACGAGCCGTCATCGGTGGATTGGCGGCTTCGACCCTGGCAGTGTTGGTTGTGTTGCCGCTGGTGTTTGCGATTGCCCAACGCAAAGCAACGCGCGCATCGGCTTCGCTGCACCCGGAAATTTTGACAAACAACGAGTAAACAAACGATGAAAAAACTACTGCTAAGTTTGGCATTACTTTCCGCCGCTTGTGGCGGCGCGCCGAAAACTCAACCGCAAACGCCGCCATCGCCTGCCACACAAACGCCGACGGTCAATGTGGTGACGGTTGAATCGCACGAACTCAATCGCCAATTGCGCTTGCCCGGCGAGTTGTTGCCGTTTGAAGACGTGGCGCTTTACGCCAAACTGCAAAGCTTCGTCGAACAGATCACCGTAGATCGAGGCTCGATGGTCAAACGCGGACAACTGTTGGCCAAATTGCGAGCGCCGGAACTGGACACGCAGCGCCGCGAAGCCGAAGCGCGCGTCAGCGGCATGCAATCGCAGAAAGTCGAAGCGCAGGCTCGCGTAGCTTCCATTCGCGCCCAACGCATAGAAGCCGAAGCCAAACTCGCCTCTGAAGAAGCGACGTTCAAACGACTGAAAGCCGCTTCGGCTACGCCGGGCGTTGTTGCTGGTAACGATGTGGAAATCGCCGAACGAATGGTTGAACAGGCGCGCGCTCGTGTGCAGGCGCTGAACGAAACCGAACGCGCGGCTCAGGCTCAAATCAAAACTTTCGACCAAAGCGAACGAGCGTTGAAAGAAGCCGTTACGTCTGCGTCGAACATCGAAGCTTACCTTCGCATCACCGCGCCGTTTGACGGCGTCATTACCGAACGCAACGCACATCCGGGAAGTTTGGCTTCGCCTGCTGGAGCGCCAATGCTTCGTTTGCAACAGGTCTCTCGTTTACGATTGGTTGTATCCGTTCCCGAAACCGAAGTTTCAGGAATCAATCCCGGAGCCAAACTGAACTTCACGCTTCCGGCTTTTCCCGGAGAAACTTTCAGCGGCACAGTCGCCCGCAACAGCCGCTCGCTGGACGCCAAAACGCGCACAATGCCGATTGAACTGGACGTGGCGAATTCCGGCGGCAAGCTGGCTCCGGGAATGTTTCCCGAAGTGCAATGGCCGACGCGACGGCCTCAACCTTCTTTGTTCGTGCCTCCGACAGCGATTGCCACCACAACCGAACGCAGCTTCGTTATCAGAATTCGAGACGGCGCGGCTGAATGGGTAGACGTAAAACGCGGGGCTTCGATGAGTCTGAAGGGCATTGATCTGGTGGAAGTTTTCGGCGATCTGGCCGCAGGTGATACGATAGCCGCGCGCGGAACCGACGAGCTTCGCGCCGGAACCAAAGTAAACATCAAACAACCAACTCAACAGGCTCAAGGAGGCAAGTAAATGATTTCCAGACGAGAAGCGATAGAAACAATTGCGATGGGCGGTGCGGCACTGACACTCGGCAGTTTGACCGACGCCCAAGCGCAGACACCCGCTGAACCCGGAGTGCCATCAGTTTTTGCCGGGTTGCACAAACCAAAACCATTGCCGTTTGATCCGGCAAAGCTGAAAGGAATTTCAGAAAAGCTGATCAAATCTCACCACGAAAACAATTACACCGGCGCGGTGGGAGCTTTGAACGTTGTCGAAAAACGGCTGGCGACAATGGTCTCCGACAAAGACACTCCAGGTTATATCTATACCGACCTTAAACGCGAGGAACTGGTTCGGACAGGTTCCGTCGTGTTGCACGAACTTTACTTCGCCAACCTGGGCGGAGACGGCAAAGCTGGTGGCGACGTGTTGAACGCGATCAAAACGGCCTGGGGAAGTTACGAACTATGGGAAGCCGAATTTAGAAAGTCTGCCGCTGGTTTGGCAGGAGGCTCTGGCTGGGTGAATTTCGCGCTCAATTTGCACACTGGTGAACTTCACAATTACTGGGCCTGGGATCACATGCATAACGTGCCTGCGGGAATGCCGCTGATGGCGTTGGATATGTACGAGCATGCGTACCACATGGATTACGGTTCGGCTGCGGCAAAGTACATTGACGCTTTTCTGCTTAACGTAAACTGGGAAGAGGTAAACCGCCGCTTCACTCGCGCGCAGAAGGCATTGGCTGCGCTAAAGGGATAGAAACGCAAAATTTGGAAGCCCCGTTGACAGCCCAAAGGTCAGATGGCAGAATCCGCCCTTCCTAAAACGCGCCCGTAGCTCAGTTGGATAGAGCGTTTGGCTACGAACCAAAAGGTCGCATGTTCGAGTCATGCCGGGCGCATCAGGTAAACCAAGAGCCGCTTTGATCGTTGATCAAAGCGGCTCTTGGTTTTTGGAACCCTCAGATTGTTCATGCCTACAATCATTATCCCTTCGCCCAGTAATCCGGCGTTTCGCGTGTGGTGGGGTCACGTCTTTCCATCCAGCGTTCAGGTAATTTCAGTTCCGCAAATCCGAATTGGCGATACAACTCGTGAGCGTCTTTGGTGGCCAGCGCCCAGCGGCGAAACCCCTGCAAGTCGGGATGGGAAATAATGGTTTCAGTTAGCCATTTGCCCAGCCCCTGCCCGCGGTGCGATTCCAACACAAAAACATCCGCAAGCCAGGCGAACGTCGCGTAATCGGTAATCACGCGAGCAAAGCCAACCTGCGCCTCGCCGTGGTACAAGCCAAAAGAAAGCGAATTTTCAATCGAGCGACTGACCACTTCAAGCGGTCTTCCCGTTGCCCAATAAGTCGCCGTGCTCAAAAATTCGTGAATGAATTCCATGTTCAATCGCTGCCGGTCAGTGCTTATCGAATAAGCGCCTCGCCGCCATTCCTGATTCATGTGTTTTCCTCCGTCCAAAGAAATTCTCTGCCGCGAAATCATAAGATCTAAGCAGAACTGATTGACAGCTTACTGAGCGGTAAGCCAGATTATCGGCCATCCGTATTTTCAGTATCCAGTAAACGCTAAAGTCCAGGAGACGATTATGAAACTAAGCCTTTCAATCCTTGCAGCAATGCTTCTGTCGCTGCTTATCATCTCGGCAGAAATCCCATCCGGAATTTCAATTGCCCAACAAAAAAACAACGCTATGGAAGTCAAAATTATGACGCTTGAACCCGGTCATTTTCACGCCGGGTTGGTTCAAAAAGAAATGTATCCCGGCGTTTCACCTCGCGTTGACGTTTACGCGCCCCTGGGGTTTGACCTTTACGAACATTTGAAACGCATCGCCGGATTCAACAACCGCAAAGACAATCCGACGCGCTGGGAAATGGAAATTCACGCTGGCGGAGATTCGCTGCAGCGAATGCTGACCGAGCGTCCCGGCAACGTTGTGACCATGGCAGGACGCAATCAAGGCAAAATTGATCGCATCAAAGCGACAGTCGAAGGCGGCCTGAACGTCTTGGTAGACAAACCGTGGATCATTAACACAACCGATTTTTCAAAGCTCGAAGCGACGTTCAAAGCGGCTGAAGCCAAAAAAGTAATCGCTTACGACATCATGACCGAACGGTCGGAGATCACTACCGTTTTGCAGAAAGAATTGATTCATTCACCTGAAATCTTTGGCGATATGCAAAAAGGCAGCGAAAGCGATCCGGCGGTTTACATCGAAAGTATCCATCACATTCTGAAAGTAGTGGCCGGAGCGCCGAACATTCGCCCGGCCTGGTTTTTCGACGTGAAACAGCAGGGCGAAGGCGTTGCAGATGTCGGCACACATCTGGTTGACCTGATTCAGTGGATGCTTTTCCCTGAGCAAGTGATTGATTATCGCAAAGACATCAAGGTGCTTTCAGGCAAACGCTGGCCGACGGTGATCACCCTGCCGGAGTTTTCGCGTGTCACCAACGAAAAGAATTTCCAGGATGAACTCTCCGCAAACATCAAAGACGGCAAACTGGATTATTACTGCAACGGCGCGATGACTTATGCGTTGCGCGGAGTTCACGCAAAGATGGATGTAATCTGGAATTACGAAGCTCCGGCGGGCGGAGGCGATACTCACGTGGCGATTTTCAAAGGCTCGAAATCGCGCGTCGAAATCCGGCAGGGCAAAGAAGAAAACTGGAAGCCGGAACTTTATGTCGTGCCGAACAACCCTGGCAGTAAAGCCGAAATTCTGGCTGCGTTGAAAAAGAAAGTGGCCGATTTGCAGCCAAAATTTGCAGGCGTCGCTGTCACAGAGCGCGGCGACAAATTGTGGGTGACGATCCCGGACAAATTCCGCGACGGTCACGAAGCTCACTTTGCCGCAGTCATGCGCCGATTCCTTGGTTATCTGCGCGATCCCAAGAGCCTGCCCGCGTGGGAAAATCCGAACATGCTGGCGAAGTACTACACGACGACCAAAGGCCTTGAGATGGGCTACCGCTCCACGGCTGCGTCGAAATAAGCAAATATGGAGCGCTACGGCTTGGCGCAGCTTTTCTTTCATCACCGGAAAACCTGGCGGCCCCGGTGTGGCTTTTAATCGAATGCAAAGCTGCGCCGGGCCGCAGCACTCCATAGAGGAAAACAATGTCGAATGAATTTTTGGCTCTGTCCGAACTGATTTACGCTTACATCCTGAACAATTCCTTGCGCGAACCGGATGTGTTGCGGCGATTGCGCGAAGAAACCCAAGCCAATAATCCGATGGCACTAATGGCAATTTCGCCCGTGCAAGGTCAGTTCATGATGTTGTTGCTGAAACTGATTGGAGCAAAGAAAACCCTGGAAGTCGGGGTCTTCACCGGCTACAGCTCGCTTTGCACTGCGCTGGCAATTCCTGCTGACGGAATGGTTTACGCCTGCGATGTCAGCGAAGAATGGACTTCGGTTGCGCGGCGTTACTGGGCTGAGGCTGGCGTGGCAGACAAAATCACCTTGAAACTTGCGCCAGCAAACGAAACCCTGGATGCTCTGCTGGCCGACGGACACGCGGGAACTTTTGATTTCGCGTTTATTGACGCCGACAAAACCAATTACGACGGTTATTACGAACGGGCGTTGAAGCTTGTCCGCAAAGGCGGCTTGCTGGTTTTCGATAACATGCTCTGGTACGGCAAAGTCGCCGATCAAAGTGTGACCGATGCTGACACCGTCGCTTTGCGCGCTCTGAATGCCAAACTCCACCAGGACGAGCGAGTCTTTGCCAGCTTGATCGGAGTCGGCGACGGAATGAATCTGGCAATCAAGCAATGCGATTGAATTGAAAAAGGGAATAAGTCGAGCAGTATGAATTACAAAAACAACATTCTGGAATTGATTGGCGACACGCCGCTGGTCAAATTGAACACACTGAATCGCGATCTGAAGCCGCTGATGCTGGCCAAAATCGAATCGCTAAACCCTGGCGGCAGCGTCAAAGATCGCATAGGCCGGGCGATGATTGATCAAGCCGAACGTCTGGGCGAACTGAAACCCGGCGGAACAGTCGTCGAAGCAACCAGTGGAAACACCGGAATCGGTTTGGCGCTGACCTGTTCGGTGCGCGGTTATCGCAGCATTTTCGTCATGACGGACAAGGCCAGTCAGGAAAAAGTGCGTTATCTGAAATCGCTGGGTTCAGACGTAATAGTCGTTTCTTCGGCGGCCAAGCTGGATTCGCCGGATCATTACGTCAACACCGCCAAACGAATTGCGGCTGAAACTCCAAACGCGATTCTGACAAATCAGTATGGCAACCCGGCCAACCCGGAAGCTCATTACAATTCGACCGGCCCGGAAATTTGGGAAGCCACAGATGGCAAGATCACTCATTTTGTGGCTGGCATGGGAACGGGCGGGACAATCAGCGGAACGGGGCGCTATCTGAAAGAAAAAAATCCGGCTATCAAAGTCATTGGCGCTGACCCTTACGGTTCGGCGATCAAGGGCTTCAAGGAAACCGGCCATCTGATGGCTGCATCGCCTTATCTGGTGGAGGGCATAGGCCAGGAAATCATCCCGGACAATGTCCAACTAAAATACATTGATGAAATTATCAACGTCACCGACAGGGATTCTTTCAACACAGCCAGGCGATTGGGGCGCGAAGAGGGGATTTTTTGCGGAGGCAGCTCAGGAACAATTGTCTGGGCTGCGCTGAAAGCCGCCGAATCGCTGTCCGAATCAGACATAATGGTTTTCATCATTTGCGACACAGGCGAACGTTACCTGTCGAAGTTCCTGTCAGATGAGTGGATGAAGGAGAAGCGGTTATTAGGCAACGAAAGAATGACTCTGGGCTTGCTGAATGAATTGAAGCTGAACGCCGGTAGGATAAGACTGATTTCGGTTGCTCCCGACGCCAGGGTCGGCGACGCGCTGGAGCTGATGAACAATCACGGATTGTCGCAACTGCCCGTCATTGAAGAAGGCAAGTCAGTCGGCAGCGTCCGTGAAAATCGAATCATGTCTCAATTGCTGGACAATCGCGACTTGCTGGAAGCGCCGGTGACTTCGGTAATGGATGTTTCTTTTCCGGTTGTCGGCGAAACCGTTGAAGTCCAAAGAGCCAAACAGAACTTAAAAGATTCACCCGCAATTCTGGTGGAAGAATATGGGCGAATCGTAGGCATTATCACCCGACACGACGTGTTGGACATCGAAGCCTGAAACCAACTCTGAGGGCTGTTCGGGAAACTACCAATGCTCACGAATAAACAGGAATAGGCATTTTCAATCTGCCCAGTTCCAGGAGTTTATTTGTGAGCATTCGTGCTTATTCCTTGTTGATTTTCGTCACG
>JAGNMH010000053.1 GCA_017991275.1 Acidobacteriota bacterium | reverse complement strand
CCATAAAGCCCAAAGGTTAGCACGCCTAACAAAAGCTGAGCGCCGATGCGTAAGTTGCGCCCGGCAATCAGCCATAAGTCGGAAAGCCTGTACTGCAGCAAATCACCGGAACGGATTTGCCAATGCGGGTGCGGAAGAGAAATAAACGCTCCCACACCCAGCCCTAGTGCCAACATAGCGATGGACAATAAGATTCCGCCTCTTAAAGAAACAAATCGTGAATACCTGTTGACCATCGGTTGATCCTGAGAGAATCGGCTTTGCTGTTATGCCTTAAAACGCCGCAAGAGCATACGCGCCGCTATTAACGAGAGAGTTGAAGTATTTAGAAATACCATTTGCACCTGGGGGACAGGCCGGAGCCTCTTTGGGAGGCATTCCGCTGATTTTGCCAGGAGCAGGACGCGGATCAGTCCCAGAAATACGTGCGGGGCTGATAAGGTAGTAGTTGAATTGGGCGCTGTTGACTGTCATGGCGCTCAGAAACACCACTACCCCGAAAACGAGAGCTAATGCTTTAGATTTGTTCATAACTTTCTCCTTAGAGTGTTGTGGGCGTTTGGATGATGACTCAGAGAAATCATTGACTGTCACCCGAACAGCCGGTTGTTATGGCACCTGATATTTGAGTTTGTACTGCCGAGCGGCGCGGGTGAAAAAGGCCATCCGGTTGCGTGACACCCTGGAACGCGTTACCAGCTTTCCAACGTTGACGGCTTCCTGACAGGGAATTTTTCGTCCGGCTGTTCCTAATTGACTATTGCGGACTATTCGTTACAAGAAAAATTTCACTGACAAAGAAATTTTAGGAGCAGGGTGAGTTAGGAGCACGGTGAGAATGATAAAAATTTCGACTTTCACAGAATCACTGTCGTCATAGTTGGCGGCAAATGTTGAGACAAGCTGGTGGGGCGTCTCAATCAACAACAAATAAGCGACAAGAGGAAGGCGGATCTGATTCAAGATATGGACATCAGCGACGATCAGATCATCGAGCGGACTCTCGCCGGTGAAACAGATGCATTCAGTGTTTTGGTGCGTAGGTGGGAACGGCCCATTTATGGGCTGTCGTTGCGCATGCTGGGGCGTGACGAAGACGCGCGCGACGTTTGTCAGGAAACTTTTCTGGCGGCGTTTCGCAACCTGCGGAAGTTCCGCGGAGACGCCAAATTCTCTTCCTGGATTTACCGGATTGCCATTAATGCCTGCCATTCGCGGCTGAGAAAGAACGGCAGCGCGTCGGAACAGTCCATTGATCTGGAAGACGACGACGGACGGAAATTTGAACTGGCTGACACCGACGCGGAATTGATGCCGGATCGAATGCAGCGCGATCAGTTGGCAACTATGGTCAGGCGCGCTTTGCAGGCATTGCCGCCGGAAATGCGGCAAGTCATCGTTATGAAAGAATACGAAGAGCTGACGTTTGCCGAAATCTCTGAAATTATGCAGATTCCGGTCAGCACTGTGAAATCCAGGCTTTACACAGGACTTCAACTTATGCGCGGACGGCTGGAAAAGTTTAGACGCGCGCTTTAACCGTCGGTAAGTCTGCTCGTCAGCAAGGGGAGTGTCAGTACCCCGCGCGTCAGCAAGGGGAGTGTCAGTACCCCGCGCGTCAGCAAGGGGAGTGTCAGTACCCCGCGCGTCAGCAAGGGGAAATAGGAACAAGCAGAGAGAAGAAAAAAGGTAAGGAGGCGAAAAGCCATGAACAATAAAAACCAAACCCAATTCGGATGTGATCGAAAAGAAGATTTAGTCGCCTACCTTTACGGCGAAGCAACTGCCACTGAAAGCGCGTCGTTCGAGCGTCATTTGAACGAATGTGTTGAATGCGGCCACGAGTTAAAAGCTTTTGGGAGCGTGCGGGATGACCTCAGCGCCTGGCAGGTTGGGTTCGCGCCGCGCACTGAACTGGTTCTGCCGCGAGGCAAGATGCAAGTTTTGCGCGAATTGATCGGGCTGTTTCCGGTTTGGGCGCGCGGATTGGCAATGGCCGGGGCAGCGGCGGCAATCGTATTGATGGCAATGTCGCTTTATAACCTGAATGGGGTTCCTACACCTCCAATGGCATCTGGGTTATCCGAACAGCAAGTGCAAGCAATTGTTGGTAAAGCAGTGGCGGACGAACGTTTCAAGATGCAACAGCAATATCAGGCTGATCTTGCCAGTTTCAAAACTCAACTCGCTGCCGAGCATCAATCTCAATTACAAATGATTAGCGCCGAAAATCAAAACAAGCTTGAAGCTGTCAAAGCCGGCCTGAAAGCCGAGATCAAAAAATCCAACCAGCAAAACGGCTCGCTGCGTTCGTTCTTTGCCGTCGAAGACGACCGCTCTTATAACTGGGGAGTGGGAGGAGATGTGCGATGAAAAACCACGCTGACAATCTGGTTGCCCAAAAAATCAGTGCCATTGTTCTGTCATTGGCTGTGCTGGTTTGCCTTTCGTTTCCGGTTTTAGGACAGGCGATTCGTCGTCCGCTAAAACAAAGGCAAATTCAGAAGAAGCTGGACAAACAAAGCTCAAAACAAATTGCGCCTTCCGATGAAACGCCTTCAACCGCGAACTCCACGGACGGCACAATTCAATCGGGCCAGCCGCAGAAACACAGCCTGGACGGGATTAGCAATCGAGGTGCGCGCGCCCTTTTCAAACCTGATGAAATCGCAATGATGATTCCGGGTTTCGGCAGCCCCCCGGCAATGATGATTTTGATGCGGCAACTTGATTTGACTACGGAACAGAAAGAAAAGTTCAAGGCTTTGAGGCTGCAAATCGGCCAGAAGCTGAACATTTTGCACAACGAAAAGAGAGCGGCTGAAAATCAGCTTGAGGAAGCCATTTACGGCGAAAACTTCAATCCGCAACGAGTCGAAGAACTGGCGGCTCAATCCGCCGAAAAGACTTCTGAAATCATCAAGACTCAGGCCTTCATAGAATCGCAATTCCGTCAAATTCTGACACCGGATCAGTTTTATGCTTTTCGCTTTCTGATCGGGGAGCTGGTTATGCCGCAGCGACGATTGAATCCACAGCAGATAAGGCAACAGCAACAACGGCGATTAGGCAACCAGCCAAATGCCCCCAATCGTCCGCCCAATCAAGAGCAGCCTGACAACAATTAAAATTTCATTCTGGAAACGGGGCGCTTAAACAACGCCCGTTTTTTTTACCCGCCGAACTCGCCCACGTCACTTCGACAATTTGGTTATTGAATTGCTTTCGCCGTAAGATGGCTTGGCTTTTAACCCCACTCATTCAAGGTGAAAAACGATGCGAAAGACAATTCTGTGCCTGCTCACAGCGGCGATCTTCCTATTCACGGCAACTCCAACGACGTTTAGCCAACAGCGGATTCAGCGGCTGAAAGTCAGTGACAACAAACGCTTTCTGGTCAAAGCCGACGGCTCGCCGTTTTTCTGGCTGGGAGATACAGCTTGGGAGTTATTTCATCGCTCAACCCGCGAAGACGCCGACCGCTACTTGAAGAATCGTGCCGAAAAAGGATTCACCGTTATTCAAGTCGTCGCGCTGGCTGAATTCGACGGATTGAGCGTCCCCAATGCTTATGGATTTCGCCCGCTGATTGATAACGATCCGTCCAGACCGGACGTGAAAACCGGCCAAGCCAACGATTACTGGGATCACGTGGATTACGTCGTTCGCAGAGCCGAATCCTTGGGATTGTATATCGGCTTTTTGCCGACCTGGGGCGACAAATGGAACAAGAAATGGGGTGTCGGACCGGAAGTCTTCACACCGCAAAATGCTGAAACTTACGGCGAATGGCTTGGGCGGCGATACAAAGACGCGTCGAACATCGTCTGGATTCTGGGCGGAGATCGCCCCGTCGAAACCGACGCGCACAAAGAAATTATTCGCGCGATGGCGCGCGGGCTGAAACGCGGCGATGGCGGTGGGCATTTGATGACGTTTCATCCAACGGGCGGCCAAAGTTCATCAACTCCTTTCCATAACGATGACTGGCTGGACTTCAACATGCGCCAGAACGGCCACACGGCGGAATTCAATCCTCGTTACGAACAGACTCGCGCCGATTACGACCTCACTCCAACCAAACCCGTGCTGGACGGCGAACCGATTTACGAAGACCATCCAATCTCATTCAAAGCCAAAGACTTCGGACATTCCGTGGCCGCAGACGTTCGCCGACCGTTGTACTGGGATTTGTTCAGCGGCGCTTTCGGCCACACTTACGGCCATCATTCGGTTTGGCAAATGTGGCAACCGGGTCGCCAGCCAATCAACAACCCGCTGCTGCCCTGGCAGGAAGCAATTAACCAACCCGGCTCAATTCAGATGAGTTATGGCCGCAGGTTGATGGAATCACGCCCGTTTTTGACTCGCGTGCCTGACGATTCGGTGATCGTTCCGGCTGATCCGCCAAGTGCAGTTCCCGGCGCGGGCTTGAAACGCTTCGTCGCCACGCGAGATCAATCCGGTGCGTTTGCAATGATTTACGTTCCAACCGGCCGCAGCTTCAAAGTTCGTATGGAAAAAATCTCCGGCGGCAAAGTCAAAGCCTGGTGGTTCAACCCACGCGACGGCAAAGCGCGCTTGATCGGCCAGTTCCCAAACACAGGCGAACGCGAGTTTACTTCACCGGATCAAGGAGAAAATCTGGACTGGGTTCTGGTGTTGGATGACGTCAGCAAAAATTATCCTGCGCCGGGAACTGCCCGAAGTCAGCATCCTGCGCGGTAACAAGTAAGAACACTGTAGAGATAACCAAAGATGCTCAACCCATTACCGAACCCGAATTACTACACTCCAGAACACGAGCAGTTTCGCCAGACGATGCGCGAATTTGTCGCGCGCGAAATCGCTCCTTTCGCCAGCGATTGGGACGAAGCTGAAGAATTCCCACGCCAGCTTTATCGCAAAGCCGCTGAAGTCGGCCTGATCGGTTTGAATTACCCGGAAGAATACGGAGGCACGCCAGCCGACGGGTTTTACTCGATTATCGCTTCGGTTGAACTGGCCGCCGCTGGCAGCGGAGGCGTTTCGGCTTCGTTGATGTCGCATTCGATTGGCTCGCCGCCGATTCTGAACGCCGGAAGCCGCGAGATGAAAGCTCGCGTTTTGCCGCAGATTCTGGCTGGCGAAAAAATCTCTGCGCTGGCCATCACCGAACCTTCCGGCGGTTCAGATGTAGCCGCCATCAAAACCACAGCCATTCGCAACGGCGACCATTACATCGTCAACGGCGAAAAGACTTTCATCACTTCGGGCATTCGCGGTGATTACTTCACCGTCGCCGTCCGTACCAATCCCGAAGACAAAACCGCCGCCGGAGTTTCGTTGCTGCTGATCGAACGCGACACGCCGGGATTTGTCCGAACTCCGCTGAAGAAAATGGGTTGGTGGGCTTCGGACACGGCTCATCTGTATTTCGACAACTGCCGTGTTCCAGCAAGCAACCTGATTGGTCAGGAAAATCAGGGCTTCAAAATCATCATGCTCAACTTCAATTCGGAGCGGCTGGGCATGTCCGCTGGAGCTTACGGATTCGCAAAAGTCTGTTTTGAAGAAGCGCTGACCTGGGCGCGCGACCGAAAGACCTTCGGCCAGCCGTTGATCGAGCGGCAAGTAATTCGGCACAAACTGGTGGATATGGCCATGAAGATCGAAGCCGTTCGCGCAACGCTGGAAGACCTGACCTGGCGAGTTCAAAACCGGGCAGGCGATGCAAACCTGCTGGTCGCGCAAACCTCTATGCTGAAAATTCAGGCGACGCAAACTATGCAATTCTGTGCAGATCAAGCCGTGCAGATTCTGGGCGGAATGGGCTATATGCGCGGTTCGCGGACTGAACGAATTTATCGTGAGGTGAAAGTGAACATGATCGGCGGCGGCTCCGAAGAAATCATGAAGGATTTAGCTGCCCGGCAAATGAAATTCTGAAGCGTAGAAAATGTGATCAAAGATTGACCGATTTCTTGAATCCGGGAAACCAGCGCGGCGTTTGGGCGCAATAGCTTCGATACGATTCGCCGAATCGTTTTTGCAAATTTGGCTCTTCGTACAAGACAACAAAAGTATGGAATAACAACGCCATGCTGGCAGCGAAACCTGCCAGTGTCGGCGACGCAAATAGCGCGGCTTCACCAAGCAGGATCGAGAGAATTCCAACGTACATTGGGTTTCTGGCGAATTTATAAAGCCCACGCGCCACCAGCGCTTTTGGCGGATCAAACACCAGAGGCGTCCCCCTGCCGAAGGTCGCAAAATCCCAGGCGCACCAAAGATAAATCGGTATTCCAATCAGAATTGGAATCAGCCCGACAAAGCGCAGCACGCCAATTGGTGAGGCGGTTTCGTTGGCCAGTAACCAGCGCGGAATCAAAATTGTCACCGTTCCGGGAAACAGAATTGTGAACATCAATGTTTTGAAAAGCGGCATTGTTTAGCCTCCTGAAAAAAGTGGGGCAATTTTGATTGCCCCACTTTTATAACTCAGGTTAACTTGACCGTATCGGGCTGGGAATCTTCATCGCCTTCGGCCAATTGTCTTTGGCGCATTGACGCCGCGCCGAGCAACCCGCCCATTCCCATGGTTTCAACTGCCGAGCTGGGGATGATCATCATCGCGCCTTTCTCTTTTAACCCTTCATACAGCATGTTCATTCCGCGCAAGTGCAACGCCGTGGGATTGTTATGATAAGACTTTGCCGCTTCCATGAACTTGTTGGCGATTTCGACTTCGGCTTCAGCCAGGATGATGCGGGCTTTCTTTTCGCGCGCTGCCTGGGCTTCGCGTGACATTGCATCCTGCAAAGCGTCAGGGATGATGACTTCGCGTATCTCAACCGATTGCACGGTAACGCCCCAGGGGTTGGTGCGGTCGTCAATAATGTGTTGCAACTCATCTTCTATCTCTTCACGCCCTCGCAACAGATCGGTCAGCGAAGTTTTGCCAATCACATCCCGCAAAGCGGTTTGTGCTGCCAGACTGACGGCTTGCTTGTAATCCTGGACTTCCAGCGCGGCTTTTTCAGCGTCGTAAACCATCCAGAACATGATGGCGTCAACATTGACCGGCACGGTGTCGGCGGTAAGCGTACTTTCAGCCGCAAAATCCGTGGTGATTATTCGCTGGTCAACATAAGACGTCACCGAATCAACAAAGGGAATCACCCAAAACAACCCTGGCCCGCGCAAGCCGATGTAACGGCCAAGTCGCAACACGACTGCGCGTTCCCATTGTTTGGCCACGCGCGGAGCTTGCGCGGCGACTGCTCCCAGCAAAGCTCCGACGATGACTCCGATTGGATTTAGCATCAGAGCGGAAATCCCAATTCCCAACAGCGTCGGCAGAGCAAACATCCCCACAGAAACCACATTGGCTCGTGGAGCATTCGGCGATGGTACGGATGATTTTGATTTGGTTATAGAGGTGAAATCAGGCATTGCTTCTCTCCTTTTGCCGCTACCGTCCCTTGGCGGAGGCGGACTTGTCATTGAGCTTGCTCTCAAGCTCTTCGATAACTTCGTCGAGTGAAATTCCCAGCGAGTGTGCTTCTGCCAGAATGCGGTCGGCGAAGGCACGCAATTCCCTTCGCCGGTCGCCGCGCATTACACGCATCGCCGTCGCAGTCTGAGCGCCGCGTACAAACGTTCCAATGCCGCGCCGAGTCTCCAGAATCTCTGTTCGTTCCAGCTCGGCGTAAACCTTGGCAACGGTGTTGGCATTGATCTTCAGATCAACCGCCAACTGCCGGACAGTCGGCAATTGTTCACCGACGCGCAATCGGTCTGTGGCAATTGCAAAGCGGATCGCCCGTTCAAGCTGGGCGTAAATCGGCGTTGGATCGTCAAAATTGATATTGAATCGGTCTTCCATAAATAGCGCTACATTGGATTACTCCTAGTTTGTCGCAGTGTACTACGACAATGGTACACGCAGGTTTCAGGAATTCTGAAATTTTTTTAGAATTTCTGATTCAGACGTAGCGGCTATTGACAGCTAACGAGCGAAAGGATTGGATACGGGTCTGCCGAAGCAAAACAAGAGAGACAATAAGATTAAGATGCGGAAACTGCCGCCGGGCTTGAGGAATTGCAGCTAACTGTCGCCGTAAACAGGCTGCCACTGACGGAGCCAGGACGGTCGCTGATCTTCAACCAGGCTATTAAAAGAAACAGTAATTTCAGAGCCACCACAATGAACAAATTCATCCGTTCCATCTGTTTACTCCTCGCCCTGTTGGGTTGCGTGCTTTTGCCAGCCCGACAATTGGCCGCCCCTAAAATCAAAATTGAAACGCCGATGTCTCCGCCGACCTGGGCTTTGCTGGAACGGGAGTTGATTCGCGCCAGCACGTCCGGTTGCGAAGAATTCTTTGCCAGATATTTTGATGAGCGCGGGTATCTGCTTTGTGTTACTCGGTGGGGCGGCGACGACGGGCCGGATGATGCGATTGAAAATTTAGCGACGTGGCCGGAGCTTCATGCGCTGGGCGCGCCGGACAGCGTTCGTCAGATGTACTTGAAAGCCATCGAAGGCCACATCCGCCAATACACCGAAGCCAAAACCGTTGAAGTGCCGATGGCGCGGGACGGAATGTATTACAAAGAATTTCCCGTCATGTTCGACTGGCAGCACAACGCCGAAGGTTTGCGCGTGTTCAATTCGATGGGGCTTTCCGATCCGAATGATGCGAATTACCTGAAACGAGTTCGGCGGTATGCAGGCTTTTATATGAACGAAGATGAAGGCGCGCCAAATTACGACCCGAAACTCAAACTGATTCGCAGCATGATTAATGGCAGCCGAGGGCCAATGCTGCGCAAAGCCACCGCGCTGGATTGGGCGGGCGATCCGATTGAAGTCAAAAACCGATTTATGAATCTGGTTCATGGCGAACAGAGCTTTGAACAGATGCTGGCGCACTTCAAAGATTACACCGATGTCGCGGGCGATCATCCGTTGAATCTGCTCAGCACTACGCTGGCGCTGAATGCTTACATGGCGACTGGCGAACAGAAGTACAAAGATTGGTTGCTGGAATACGTTGACGCCTGGCGCGAACGCATGGCTGCGAATGGCAACATTATTCCGTCGAACATTGGGTTGGACGGAAAGATTGGCGGGGAAACCGGCGGCAAATGGTACGGTGGAACTTATGGCTGGGGCTTCTCGCCGGTCGTGCCGCAAACCGGCGAACTGCAAAATCGCAATCGAGTGCCGTGGAGCTTCATCGGTTTTATGAACGCTTACCTGCTGACGCGCGACGACAAATACGTTGACGCCTGGCGCAAACAGGCCGACGCAATTAACTCGCACGTCAAAGTCGAAAACGGACGGAACCTGTATCCGCACATGCACGGCGACCAAGGCTGGTATGACTTCACGCCGGAAAAGTTCAACGCTTATGCGCTGGAAGCCTACTACCTGACGATGAAGCCCGAAGACCGCGCGCGAGCGTCACGCAATGAATGGCTGGAGTTTTTGGAAGGCCGCAACCCGTCGTTTCCCGAAGAGGCTCTGCGCCGCGATCTGGAACGCGTTCGCAGCCGCGTGCAGGCAATTCGCAAAGACAACACCACGGCTGACACTCGATTGGCGGATGATCCGCTGAACCTGAATCCGGCTTCGGTCAACGCGCTGATGCAATTGATGTGGGGTGCGCTGCCACCCGACGTGCGAGCGCGAACTCTGTTCAGCAACCTGCGTTATTTCGATCCGGTCAAACATCGCGCAGGCATCCCGGAAGACGTTGCGGCTTTGGTCGAACAAATGACCGGCGATTCGTTGACCGTCACGCTGGTCAACATCAACCAAAGCGAAAGCCGCGAAGTCATTATTCAAGCTGGCGGTTACGGCGAACATCAATTCGATTCGGTTGAATGGAAAGGCCAGACAACGCCCCTGAACGCGCGTGATTTTCAGCTTCGGTTGGAACCGGGCGCGGGCGGAAAGCTGACGCTGAAATTGCGGCGATTTGTGAATCAGCCGACGACGGCGTTTCCGTGGGAACGCAAATAAACGGAAGCTCTATGCGCTTAAGAACAGTAATAATCAACTCGGCGATTCTCTTCGCCTTCGCCTCCCTTTTCACTTCCGGCGCGGCGCAGTTGCGGCAGATGGAGCGGCTTGGCCGAGGCGTCGTCGCCGTGAATCAAGGCGACGGCAAAGTCTTTGTCGGCTGGCGTTTGCTGGGAACTGACGCAGACAAAATCGCTTTCAACCTTTACCGCTCAACTGACAACGGCAAACCGATCAAACTCAATGACAAGCCAATCACTGCGGCAACCAGCTTCGTTGACGCGAAAGCCGATCTGACCAAATCGAATTCATACTTCGTGCGTCCGGTGATGAATGGCCGCGAGCAGGAAGCCAGCAAGCCATTTCTGCTGGCGGCAAATTCACCCGCGCGGCAATACCTTTCGATTGCGCTGCAAACTCCGGCGGGTTATGCGCCAAACGATGCTTCGGTCGGAGACCTGGACGGCGACGGCGAATACGAAATCGTGCTGCATCAAACCGGGCGAGGCCGCGACAATTCTTTCGCCGGATTGACCGATCCGCCGATTTTGCAGGCTTACAAGTTGGACGGTTCTCTGTTGTGGCAAATCAATCTTGGCAAAAACATTCGTGAAGGCGCGCATTACACTCAGTTCATGGTTTACGACCTGGACGGCGACGGGCGCGCCGAAATCGCCTGCAAGACTGCCGATGGAACCGTTGACGGCAAAGGAAAAGTCATAGGCGACGCCAACGCCGATTGGGTCAGCAAAGACCCAAAGACTCTGGGCAAAGTTTTGACCGGGCCGGAATACTTTACAATCTTTGACGGTCTGACCGGAGCCGCGCTGGCTACGGTTGATTACATACCATCGCGCGGCGACCTCAGCGGTTGGGGCGGCATTGGCGGAAATGGCGGCAACGACAGCAACGGCAATCGAGCTGACCGCTTTCTGGCGGCTGTCGCCTATCTGGATGGCGTGCGGCCAAGCGTCGTGATGTGTCGCGGTTATTACGGGCGAACGGTTTTGGCGGCTTGGGATTGGCGCGGCGGCAAGCTCAACAGCCGATGGGTTTTCGATTCGTCAAAGCCAGGTTTGTCGGCTTACTCCGGCCAAGGCAATCACAACCTGACCGTCGCGGATGTTGACGGCGACGGGCGAGACGAAATTGTTTACGGTTCGATGTGCGTGGATGACAACGGCACAGGGCTTTATTCGACAGGCTTGCGGCACGGAGACGCGCTGCACGTCAGCGACCTTGATCCTTCCAGACCCGGATTCGAAGCTTACGGCATTCACGAAATCGAAGAAGCGACCAAAGGCCCAGGCGTGGCAATGTATGACGCGCGCACAGGGAAAATCCTGTGGACTTCGGATCAGGACAAAGACGTTGGCCGTGGCCTGGCGGCGGACATTGATCCGCGTTATCCCGGAGCCGAGGCCTGGGGCGGCAGTGAAGGTTTGAAAACCAGCAAAGGCGAACGCATCGGCGCGGCTCCGCGTTCGGTGAACTTCGCCGTTTGGTGGGATGGCGACACTTTGCGAGAAATCCTGGATCGCAACTTCATCGCCAAATGGGATTGGCAAACCGGCAGGATGAACACAATCCTGACCGCCGAAGGCTGCATGTCGAACAACGGCAGCAAGGCTACGCCGACGCTGAGCGCGGACATTCTGGGCGACTGGCGCGAAGAAGTTATCTGGCGAACGACCGACAACAAAGAACTGCGGATTTACACGACTACCATTCCAACCGAACACCGAATTTATACGTTGATGCACGACCCGCAATATCGGTTGAGCATTGCCTGGCAAAACGTGGCGTACAACCAACCGCCGCACACCGGCTTTTTTCTAGGCGATGGAATGAAGCCAGCGCCGCGTCCGGCAATCAGAAAATAGTACGTAGTCCCGCCTTCAGGCGGAACGGGGGCGCTTCTCTTCTTCCGGCCAAGACATTCCACCTAAAGGCCAATGGCATTAAGTTAAGGAATGAGCCGTGAAATTAGCCATTAACCATTGGCCGTTAACAATTATTCGACGGGTAGAAAACACTCTTTACCCTATCGGTTAATGGATAATGTGTAATGGTCAATGGGTAATGACCAAAGCTTAACTTAACACCATTGATCTAAAGGCGGGACTACATACCAAGACATTCCGCCTAAAGGCGGGACAACATGCTTGGGGAAAATTTTGACGATGACAAAAAAACTTTTCAGAACAAGCCTAATTTCATTTCTGCTGATTGCTTCGTTGATCGGCACAGCTCAAACAAACGCTCAGCGATCTTCTTCTTTGGATTGGCCGCAGATCACCAGCCAGAACAAACCGTGGACTCGGTGGTGGTGGTTGGGCAGCATCGTCAACAAAAACGACCTGACTGCTGAGATGGAAAAATACAAACTGGCCGGGCTGGGCGGGTTAGAGATCACTCCGATTTACGGCGTCAAAGGCCGTGAAGACCGCGCCATCAACTTCTTGTCGCCGCAGTGGATGAACGCGCTGGAACACACGCTCAGCGAAGCCAGCAGATTGGGAATGGGCGTTGATCTGGCTACGGGAACCGGTTGGCCGTTTGGCGGACCGTGGATCGGCGATGAAGACGCCAGCAAATATCTGGCTTTCAAAAACTGGTCGCTGAAATCCGGCCAGCAATTGAACGAAGCCGTCAGCTTCATGCAAAAACCAATTGTTCGCATGGCCGCCCCCGGACGCCGCGTGAAAATCAGCGAGTTGAAAGACCCTGTCAGTTCCAATCCGAATCTGAACGTGCTGGCGCTGGATCAAGTGCGATTTGAAAAACCTCTGCCGCTGGTGTCGTTGATGGCTTATTCAGACAACGGAGCTATGCTGGATTTGACGAACAAAGTCGCCGCAAACGGCAAGCTGGATTGGGTTGCGCCTGCTGGCAACTGGACGCTTTACGCCGTCTTTCAAGGCTGGCACGGCAAACAGGTTGAACGCGCTGCACCGGGCGGCGAAGGCAACGTAATAGATCATTTTTCGGCAGTGGCGTTGAAAAATTATCTGAAGAAATTCGACTCGGCGTTTGCGGGTCGCAACCTGAAATCGCTGCGCGGATTTTTCAATGACTCTTACGAAGTTGACGACGCCGACGGCGAATCCAATTTCACGCCGGGCTTTTTGGACGAATTCAAGCGCCGTCGCGGGTACGACCTGCGCCAACATTTTCCTGCTTTGTTTGGCCGCGACACCGAAGAAAAGAACTCCCGCGTGCTGACCGATTTCCGCGAAACGATCTCTGACTTGTTGCTGGATCAGTTCACAACGCCGTGGCGCGAATGGGCAGTGGCCAAAGGCAAAATCGTTCGCAACCAATCGCACGGCTCACCGGCAAACATCCTTGATCTTTATGCCGCCAGCGACATTCCCGAAACCGAAGGCGCAGACATTTTGCGAATGAAGTTTGCTTCGTCAGCCGCGCACGTCACAGGCAAACCGCTGGCTTCGGCGGAGGCCGCAACCTGGCTGGGCGAACATTTTCAAAGCACTCTGAGTGACGCCAAAAAATCCGTGGACAGATATTTTTTGGGCGGCATCAATCACGTCTGTTATCACGGGACTCCGTTTTCGCCCGCCAGCGAAGCCTGGCCCGGATTTATGTTTTACGCCTCGGTGCATTTCGGCGTGACGAATTCTTTCTGGAATGATTTTTCGGCGCTCAATCGTTACGTCGCTCGCGCGCAATCTTTCCTGCAATCGGGCAAGTCTGACAGCGACGTGCTGCTTTACTATCCGATTTACGAAGACTGGGCGAAGCGAGGAAAAACTCTGTTGCAACATTACGGCGGAGGTCACGACAGCGGCATGAGCCAGGCCGAAGGCCAGTCGTTGATTGATGCCGGGTATTCATTCGACTTCGTTTCCGACCGGCAGTTAAGCAACGTGGCGTTTAACAAAACGCTGCAAACGGGCGGCGACACTTACCAGGCCGTCGTGCTGCCGGAAACCAAAATCATTCCGCTGGAAACTTTCAAAACCATCTTCGCGCTGGCCGAACGCGGAGCCACCGTCATCGTCAACAAGAGTTTGCCGGCTGATGTTTCTGGCTTCGACAAGCTGGAAACGCGGCGCGGCGAATTTCAAAAACTGTTGGCTCAAATCAAATTCGTCAAAACGGACAAGGCTTCAATTCAAT
>JAGNMH010000052.1 GCA_017991275.1 Acidobacteriota bacterium | reverse complement strand
AAACTGACGTGGCCGGACGGCTGGCTTCACATTCGAGCGTCAAACACAGAGTCAATGATCCGCCTGATTGCAGAAGCGGAAAATGAAACACGAGCGAGCGAGCTGCTAGATTGGGCAGTCAATAGACTGAAGTAGCAAAAGTTTATGCGAGCAATTCCATCACTAAAAATTAGTATATCCGGCGTTCGAGGCGTTGTCGGCGATTCGTTGACGCCAAGCTTGTTGACGCGCTTTGCCCAGGCGTTTGGCACTTATGTTGGTTCGGGAACAATTGTCATCGGACGTGACCCGCGAACTTCGGGCGAAATGGTTCGCCAAGCGGTGATCGCCGGACTGCTTTCCAGCGGCTGCCGAGTCATTGATCTGGGCGTGTGTCCGGTTCCGACCGTGCAGTTAATCGTTCGCCAGCGCAAAGCTTCAGGCGGCATAGCCATCACCGCCAGCCACAATCCCGCCGAATGGAACGCGTTGAAGTTCGTCAATGCTGAAGGTTTATTTTTAAGCCCCGGACAGGCGCGAGAAATGCTGGATATTTACCATCAGGGCGATTACACCAAAGTCAGCGGCAGCGAAATGCGAAGCGTTGAGTTGTTTGCCAGCGGCTTGGACGCTCACATCAAAGCAATCATTGACGCTGTCGGAGTTCTGCCTTCAAAACGAAAGCTGAAAGTCGCGCTGGATTCATGCAACGGAGCCGGTTCGATCATTGCGCCGCGACTGTTGGAAGCAATGGGTGCTGAAATCGTGACGGTCAACACAACTCCAAATGGTTCGTTCCCGCGCGGAGCCGAACCGATTGCTGAAAATCTGGGCAAGCTTTGTCAATTGGTGAAAGACAGCGGAGCCGATGTCGGATTCGCTCAAGACATGGACGCCGACCGATTGGCTGTGGTGAACGAGCGCGGCGAGCCAATCGGAGAAGAGAACACTTTGGTTTTGGCTTCAAGATTTGTGATTAGCAAAACGCCGGGGGCTTTAGTCGCAAATCTTTCGACGACTTCGGCCATGAACGATCTGGCTAAAAAGTTCGACTGTGCGCTGCATCGCTCGAAAATCGGTGAAGCAAACGTCACTGAACTGATGCAGTCAGTCGGCGCTGTGATCGGAGGCGAAGGCAATGGAGGAGTGATTTACCCTCGAATCAATTTTTGCCGCGACAGTCATGTCGGAATGGCCTTGATACTACATCTGCTGGCTGAAACCGGGCGCTCAATTGCTGATCTGGTTGGGGACCTGCCGCGTTACACGATGATCAAAGAAAAACTGTATTGCCCTTCGGACAAAATCAGCGAAGCATTGAAACTGGTTCGCTGTGATTATTCCGGCGAGCAACTGGATTTGAGGGATGGAGTAAAAGTCAGCTTTGCCGACGGTTGGTTGCATGTGCGCGGTTCAAACACAGAGCCGATCATTCGCCTGATTGCCGAAGCCACAAGCGAAGCTCGCGCGCGTGAAATTCTGGATCAGGTTTTTGATAAGGTAGAAAAGTTGCTGAAGAAATAAAAAAGAAAGGCTGCGATCCGAAGACCGCAGCCTATAAGAGCACCATAGCAGAGAGATAATGAAACAAGCGTCTTTGTGCCAATCACTCAGACATTAAGCACCTGGCTTGCCGCCGTCGCTGCAAGTCCGACGAAGACGTTTACGAATAGTCGGTTTGCGCAAACAACCCATTTTGCCATTTCGGCAAATCAGCCCGATACCTTTAAGGCGTTGAGCGGCAAAGTTCTATATTTTGATTTCGTCAATAATTACAATTTGGCATAGTGCCAATCCGCAAATTCGGACAACGAAATATCAATCCCAGCAAGCCCTTTTTAGTTCAATTCGTTTGTCCGAATTTTATGGGGACTGTTGCCGCTCAAGTGAATTGAATGAATCAGCACATCCCTCCTTCTCCTGCGGCTTCTGCATTAACTAAAAACATCCGGTGTTTGAAATCAAACAATGCAAAAGCAGGCGGATTATTATCTCGACTCTGTCATCTGTCCAACTCATTGTTGTAATCTACATAATCAATTATCCTAATGACGCAAAATTAAGGTTTTGAAAGGAAACAGTTTATGGAAATGACACAGCTTAGGACTTTTCGCGCAGTAGCGGAGGCACTGAACTTCACTCGTGCGGCTGAGCGATTGCATTTGACCCAGTCGGCAGTCAGCCATCAAATCAAGGCGCTGGAGGAAGAGTTGGGCGAACCGCTTTTCATTCGTGCCAAACGCGGCGTGAAACTTTCTCAAGCGGGAAAGATTGCGCTCGAATATGTTGGGCGAATTTTGGACGATGCCGAAGCTTTGCGCGAAAGCGTTTCCGGCCGCGAAGGAACGCCCGTCGGACGGGTCCGTGTGGCGGCGGCGACTCAGGCTTTTGTGCATTTGTTCGTGCCACTGTTTGAATCTTTCATGGATTCTCATCCCGGAGTTGACCTTTCATTCCGAACAACCGTTAGCACTGAACACACAGTCGCTGATATTTTGAACGGAGCCGCTGATGTCGGCTTCGCATCGCTGGCGGTTTACTCACCCAACCTGCAGGTCACTAAGCTGTTTGAGGATGAATTGATGCTGGTTGTCAGCAAAGAGCACGCACTGGCAAAAAAGCGCGCGGCGTCGGTGCAAGAGATTGAAAAAGAGAAGCTGATTTTATTCGAGCGCGGAGCTTCGATCCGCCGCTCGACAGACCAGTTTTTCGATGAAATAAACGTGCGTCCTGATCTGGCTCTGGAATCGAACGACACGTTTTTCATCAAAAGAATGGTCGAACGCGGGCTTGGAATATCTCTGTTACCCCCGTGGTCAGTGCGTGACGAAGTTAGAATGGGCAAGCTGGCCCAGCTTCAAATTACCGGCCATCGTTTACGAAGATCGGTCGCATTGGTATCGCTAGGGCGTTTCCAGCCTTCGCCGACACGTGCGTTCATCGCCTACATTTTACGAAATAAAGCGAAGATTCAGGATATGGCGGGCGGCGGAAAACAAACTGAGACTTCCTAAACACATCTTCACTAGACGCTTCAGCGGTCAACGTCTATCATCTGCGCCACTGTTTATTCACCAAGCCTGGCTGCGAAAGCGCAGGCATACCAATTTGGAGAATTTGTGATTCCCGATCTGCGCCGAAAATTCAACGCGAGTTTCACCAAACAAAAATACCTGAGCTTTTTGCAATCGCTGGATCAGGCGGTAGGCGCGAAAATTGAATTCCGTCCGTGTGAAACCCCTGTCTTCTTGCCAAATAAGTTGATGTTAGAGATGCAGCAAGCGGGCAAAGAATTGATTGATCAGTTATGCGCGCCTGATTATCTGGCCGCTTCTGTGCGCGCCATCCCGCCTGAATTCAATACTCAGAACGAAGGCGCCCACCCTCAATTCATACAGGTTGATTTCGCCATCACGCGTGAAGCCGATGGACAACTGACCCCTAAGCTTATCGAGTTACAAGGCTGCGCCTCGCTTTATTCTTTTCAACTTTTGCTGGCCCACGAATATAGGCGATTTTACGATTTGGAAAAGCTGGATTACCTGCCAAACGGTTTAACCGATGAAGATTATTTGGAATTGCTCCGCCGAGTTTTTCTGAATGGCCACTTGCCTGAGCAAGTTGTGCTGATGGAAATTGACCCGCTCCAGCAAAAGACCTTGCCCGATTTCCAGGCGACTGAAAAGTTGTTTGGTATTCCATTCGTGGATGTTTCCGAAGTTATCAAACGAGGCAGCAAGTTGTTTTACCTCAGTCAAGGGAGCGAGGTTGAAATCCGTCGAATTTACAACCGAGTTATTATTGATGAGTTCGTACGAAAAGGTGTCAAAGCGAAATTCGATTTCCGAGATGACCTGGACGTTGAATGGGTCGGCCACCCTAACTGGTATTTTCGAATGAGCAAGTTTTCGCTGCCGTATCTGAAGCATCGGACAGTGCCTCGCGCCTGGTTTCTGGATCAACTGGAAAGTGTTCCTGAAGACCTGGAGAATTTCGTGCTCAAGCCTCTGTTTTCCTTTGCCGGCAGCGGAGTCAAAGTCAGCGTTACGGCAGAAGATTTGGAAGCCGTTCCGGCAATTGATCGCGGGGATTTTTTGTTGCAGGAAAAAGTTACTTACGCGTCGGTGATTGAAACGCCAGACGAACCGAGCAAGGTCGAAGTCCGTGTGATGTTCGTTTGGCCGGTAGACGCTCCCGAACCTATAGCCGTAAACCTGCTGACTCGATTGAGCAAAGGCGCGATGATGGGCGTGGATTTCAACAAAAATAAAAGCTGGGTCGGCTCGTCGTGTGCTTTCTTCAAAGGGTTGGGCTGATGCGAGTGATCTCAGTTGATTATGGGACTAAATCAATCGGCTTGGCGATTTGCGACGAGTTGCAATTGACTGTTCGCCCTTTGACTACAATTCGTTACCCTGAATTGAATCAGGCAGCCGAACGCATAGGCAAATTGGCTGAAGAATACGAAGCCGAAACTCTGGTTGTTGGCTTGCCGCTGAACATGGACGGTTCGCGAGGTCAGGCGGTGGCAAACGTGGATAAATTTATTGCCGACTTGCAGCCACATATTTCAATTCCGGTTGTGACAATTGACGAAAGGCTGACGTCTTTTGAAGCGGATCAGATTCTGCGCGAAATGGGCGTCAGCCTGAAAGAACGAAAAGCCAAATCTGATGAATACGCGGCAGTGCTGATTTTGCAGGATTATCTGGACGGGTTGGCAAGCCGCAAAAATATCGAATCTCCATCCCCCTCGCTTTTCAGTAAACCGTAAATGAAAAAAAAAACCGGAAGAAAAAAATCTTACAGGCTCTTTGTTGCCGTCGTTGTATTGGCAATCGCAGTTGTCGCAGTCGGATGGTTTTGGCTAAGCGCCGAGATGCATAATGCGGTCAGCCACAACGTCACTCAAAAAACCATCACCATCGAACCCGGCACTGGCAGTTCCGTCATCATCGCGCGTTTGCAAACCGAAGGGGTACTGCCAAATCCGCTGCCTGTGAAATTGTGGCTGCGATTGGTCGAACCTGGAGCGAATCTAAAAGCGGGCGATTATCGTTTCAAATCGCCGATTTCCCCGATTCAGGTAATCAATCAACTGGTTCGCGGCGAAGTCGCTACGCGGCAGTTCACAATTCCCGAAGGCTTCAATCAATGGGACATAGCTCGCGTGTTGGCAGGGTTGCAAGGCTTGAAACAGCCCGCGATGAAACCGGAAAGCGTGTTGGCTTTGATGAAGGATGTTTCGCTAATTTCCGATCTCGATCCTCAAGCAACTACTCTGGAAGGTTATCTTTTCCCAGACACTTACGAATACCTGACCAGTGTCACTCGCGAACAGTTGATTGAAAATATGGTCAAACGCTTTCGACAGGTTTACACACCGGAGCTGCAACAACGCGCCGCTGAACTTGGTATGACAACTCGGCAGGTTATGGCTATGGCTTCGCTGATTGAAAAAGAGGCCAAAGTTGATGTTGATCGTGAACTGATCTCTTCGGTTTTTCACCGGCGGTTGAAGATGGGAGTGCCGCTGGCTTGCGACCCAACTGTGATTTATGCCGCGCTAATAGATGGCAAGTATCGCGGGAAGATTTATCAAAGCGATCTTGATCGTGACTCGGCTTACAACACTTACAAACGCGCCGGGCTGCCTCCTGGACCGATTGCCTCGGCTGGGCGGCGTTCGATTCAGGCGGCGCTGAATCCGGCTGACACCGATTACCTGTACTTCGTGGTGGACGCCACAAAGAACGATGGCTCTCACAAGTTTTCTGCCAGATCATCTGATCACGAAAACGCTGTCAGGTTGTTGCGGCAGGCTGAGCGGAACGGCAGCAAATAAAAAAGCGGATGCCGAAAACTCAGCATCCGCTTTTTTGAATTAAATCAGCCAATCAATCGTCAAGCTGACAATTCTTTCATCGTACCGACAATCGCTTCCGTATATTCAGTTGTGCTGGCCGTGCCGCCCAAATCCCGCGTTCTGATTTTCTTTTCCGAAAGCGTGTGGATCATTGCTCGTGAAATCAAATCGGCGGCTGAGCGTTCGCCCAAGTGGCGAAGCATCATTACGCCGGTTTGCAGCAAAGCAGTTGGGTTGGCCAGATTCTTTCCCGCAATGTCCGGCGCGCTGCCGTGAACGGCTTCAAAGACAGAACCGAGTTCGCCAATGTTCGCTCCGGGGCAAATCCCAAGTCCGCCAACCAATCCGGCCGCCAAATCCGAAACAATGTCTCCATACAGATTTTCCAGCAGCAGTATGTCAAATTGCTGAGGCTTCATCACCAACTGCATACAGGTGTTATCAACAATCTTGTCGTCGGCTTCAATCTCAGGGAACTCAACTGCGACTTTGCGAAAACAGTCCAGAAACAATCCGTCGGAAAGCTTCATGATGTTGGCTTTGTGAATGGCCGTGACTTTTTTGCGGCCTTCGCGGCGGGCGTACTCGAATGCAAAGCGGGCTATGCGCGTTGACGCTTTTTCAGTGATGATTTTGATGCTTTCAACTACACCTGGAACGACAATGTGCTCAAGGCCGGAATAAAGGTCTTCAGTGTTTTCACGAACCACGATCATATCCAGATCGCCAAATGGCGTAACCAATCCAGGCAAATTTCTGACCGGACGTAAATTGGCGTAAAGGTCCAGTGTCTTTCTCAGCCGCACGTTGACACTGGCAAAGCCAGTTCCAACCGGAGTCGTCAAAGGCCCTTTCAACGCAACTTTGTTTCGTCTGATTGAATCCAGAACGGGTTCCGGCAGCGGGTCGCCAAAACGCGAAAGAGCTTCGGCTCCGGCAATGTAACTTTCCCATTCCATTTCGACGCCTGTGGCTTCGATGATGCGAACAACTGCCGCAGTGATTTCCGAACCGATCCCGTCGCCAGGTATTAGAGTAACTTTGTGTGCCATAAGAGTTCTATTTTGTGGATATTAGTTTTAGAGATGAGTAAAGCGGCGCAACTGTAATAGCGAAGGCGAAAACTTTCAACGCTGCAATTGCTGAGGTTGAATTCAGGAGTCTGTCGGGAAGGCTAAGGAAATAGGGGCACGAATTACTTTGTGAACTATCAGTTTGTCGTATCCGCTACCAGTTCAAGTTTAGCTCCGATGTTTTGCAACAGGGTGGAGATGTTCAATCCCAAACCAGTCAGGTAGATTAAAGCTACGGTTCCGATCAACACAATTAGAAGTGAGTATTCGACCACGTCCTGGCCGCTTTCGTCTTCGAGGAAATTTTTCAGTTTTGTAATCATTTTGAATCCTTGTGATGTGTAGTCGCGCCTTTTGCAGGCGTCATTAAGGGACAACGCAGTCAAAATCGCAAGAAAATTCCTGCAATTCGAGGACGTTGGAAATAACTGCTAAACAGGGTAAAAGGGTCGGCAAGAATTTAAGGCGAGACATTCGGGGCAACGAGATATGACGCCTTGTGGTCACAGTGGCTCCGGCATCAACCTAAGTGTTGGTGCCAGATCGGGGGCAAACTATCGTAGTGGCGAAAACAGCTAACCACTACACAATCTTTTACATCTCTTTTCCAAGCTGGGCACGCAACTCCTGCTCGCGAACCATTGAATTTCGCAACAACTGTTCCTGATGTGCCATGGTCCGTTCACTCCGCGCTAACTCTTCACGAAGTGTACGAGTTTCGGCTTGAAGTTCGGCGATTTGGCTCATTGCGCGCCGTAAACGTTGTTCCGGCGCAAGCTCGAAAATTGAGACATTGTTGGTAAACGGTTTTTCCAGCCTATGTTCGTAAACTTCGGCTTCGATAACTGGTTGACTGACAAGTTGAATCGCTGCACTCATTATGGCTCTCCTGTTTGCCTTTTATTGATTTGTTGTTTCTCGCCACATTCGTTCCGTTGCAGGAGGGACGGTAGTGCGATGTTTTTTCTTCCGCTGCCCGAAAACAGAACGGGTAAAAACTTCTTGCCTTGCAAGGCGGCCATAGCTAACCGCTACTTAAGAACGAACCACTAAAACTACTTATTGCTCCGGCCACGCTTCGTCAAACTACTCACTCCACTTACCGGAAATTTGTAAACCTAAGAATAAAAACTACTGATAATGACAATGAACAAAGTTAAATAAGTATCGAAACAACAATTTGAAAAAACGACAGGGTTAAATAACAGAAGAAAAACCAGAGGGGCGATTGCAACCAGTTCGTCGAATAGTAGGTTGGGTAGAAGACTTTTTCGACGGTTCTGATTTCATCAACATACCGACTTGAAACCAGCCGTTCTGTTTATTGGGGGAGACGGTGCCAATTCTGTGGTCAACAAACTTGTTGATAAAGTGCGCCTGATTGCGGGGCGGCTGTCAGACGCGGCGGAATATAGCACAGCACTTTTTGGTCACGAAGTGATTTTTGCCGAAGAGTCAATTTTTTTGCCGACTCCTGCTATTTTTCTCATTGGTTATCTCAATACGGCAATCTTGGAGACCCATTGGCGGCATATAGTTGTGCTAAGATCACGACCTAAGTCACCCTCAATTCTTTCTTCGGAGGAAAACTCAAAACCAATGGCTGCCCAATTGTTAAACGGCGTTGAAGTCGCCGAACATATCAAACAACGTGTCGCTGTTAAGGTCGGCAAACTGGCCGATCAGGGTATCAAACCCGGATTGGCTGTTGTGATCGTCGGCGACGACCCAGCTTCGCAAGTTTATGTCCGTAACAAGGTAAAAACCTGCCAGGCGTTGGGACTTCATTCCGAAAAACATGAATTGCCAACAGAAACAACGACCGATGAGTTGTTGGATTTGGTCGAGCGACTTAATCAGGACGATTCAATTGATGGAATTCTGGTTCAGACTCCGCTGCCCGCTCAGATTGATTCGCGCCGAATTATGGAGGCAATTGATCCGGCCAAAGACGTGGATGGATTTCACGCCGTCAACGTGGGGCGACTGGTTCAAGGCCAGAATGCGCTGGTCTCATGCACTCCGGCAGGCGTTATAGAGTTACTGGATTATTACAAAATCCCGATCGCAGGCGCTCATGCAGTTGTTATCGGGCGAAGTGATATTGTCGGCAAACCTATGTCACTGTTACTGTTGCATCGCCATGCGACAGTGACAATCTGTCATTCTAAAACCCGCGATTTGGCCGCCATTACTAAGCAAGCAGATATTTTGATTGCCGCCATCGGACGTACAGCGATGATTACCGGTGACCATGTCCGCGAAGGCGCGGTCGTCATAGATGTCGGAATGAACGACGCCACGACCGAAGAAGAAATCAATCGTATCTTCGACGAACCCGAGCGGACAAAACGACTGGACGTTCTGGCAAAGCGCGGGCGCACATTGGTCGGTGATGTAGAACCGCGCACCGTAGCTGAAAAAGCAGCTTGGTTGACACCGGTTCCAGGTGGAGTTGGCCCGCTTACGATTGCCATGCTTATGCAGAATACGTTGCGCGCGGCTGAGATGCGGCGAGGTCTTTGAAAGGTAAAAAATGCTCAAAGTCGGATTGACAGGTGGAATTGCGACGGGCAAATCTTTCGTGCTTGGCGTGTTGCACGAACTCGGCTGCGAAGTTATGGACGCCGATCAAACGGCGCGCGAAGTCGTTGAACCCGGACAACCCGCTTTCAAAGAAATCGTCGCCAATTTTGGCAATGAAATAGTTGGCGAAGACGGTAAGCTCGACCGTCCGAAGCTTGGGGCGATTATTTTTAACGATGCGGCTCAGCGCGAAAAACTGAATTCCATCGTTCACCCAAAAGTTTTTGAAGCTCAGGCGGGCTGGTTGGCCGAAATTGAGAGCCGCAATCCACAGGCAGTTGTCATCATTGATGCTGCTCTAATGATCGAGACTGGTTCTTATCAACGATTCGACAAACTGATTGTCGTTTATTGCGAACCCAAAATTCAGCTTGAGCGATTGATGGCGCGCAACAATCTAACCCTTGATGAGGCGGCAGCTCGTATTTCGTCGCAAATGCCTTCATCTGAAAAGCTGAAATTCGCCAATTTTACGATCAATACCTCTTTTGGCTTTGAAGACACACGTAGCCAAGTTGAGATGCTTTACGAACAGCTTCGCAAACTCCAACCAGAATGAACCCGGCATGAGAAAAGTTATGAACCGACGATCATTTCTTTCAAGTCTTCCACACACAATTGCTGCTGGCAGCGGTCTGCTGATCGCAAAACCGGCTTTTGGCTTTCCGGCGATTATCCAAAACCGGCCACAAATTCCATTCGGAGTTCAGGCTGGAGACATCAAACCTGGTCGAGCCATCGTTTGGAGCCGCAGTGATCGTCCGGCACGAATGGTTGTTGAATACACGACGACCGAATCTTTCCGAAACTCGAAACGCATTGTTGGTCCAGCGGCAATTGAGTCCTCAGACTTTACTGCGCGAATTGATCTGAGTGGTTTGCCAGCGGGGCAAAAGATTTTTTACCGCATCAGTTTTCAAGACCTGGAAAACACGAAAGTTACCAGCGAGCCGGTCATCGGCAGTTTCAATACTCCGCCAGCCGCGCGGCGAGATGTTTCGTTCGTTTTCGGTGGCGATGTTTGTGGGCAAGGCTGGGGAATCAACCCGGAATTTGGAGGAATGAAAATTTATGAGGAAATGCGGAAAACGCACCCGGACTTTTTCGTTCATTCCGGCGACACGATTTACGCCGACGGAGTCGTTCAGGCCGAAGTAAAACTCGACGATGGTTCGACCTGGAAAAATCTGACTTCTCCTGAAAAATCCAAAGTCGCTGAAACTCTGGACGAATTCCGCGGTAATTATCGCTATAACCTGCTGGACGCGAATCTGCGCAGGTTCAATTCCGAAGTTCCTACGCTGGCTCAGTGGGACGATCACGAAGTTCGCAACAACTGGTATCCGGGACAAATCCTTGATGATCCGAAATACACGGTGAAAAGCATTGATCTGCTGGCGGCGCGCGGTCGTCGGGCGTTTCTGGATTACCTGCCTCTGCGTTTCAATGCCGACGATCCTGAACAAATTTATAGAGCATTCGATTACGGCCCGTTGCTTGACGTAATGATGCTGGACGAACGGAGCTATCGCGGGCCTAATACTCCGAACCGACAAACCTCCATCAATGACGAATCGGTGTTTCTGGGCAGCGCGCAAATCAAATGGATCAAACAACGACTGTTGGTTTCAAAAGCCACCTGGAAAGTTATCGCCAGCGACATGCCAATCGGAATCATAGTCGGCGACACCGGAGGCAAGTACGAAGCCTTTGCCAACGGCAACGGACCTGCGCTTGGTCGCGAATTAGAGCTTGCGGAGTTGCTTAGCTTTATCAAACGCAACCGAATTAAAAACGTCGTCTGGGTGACGGCTGACGTGCATTATTGCGCCGCGCATTATTACGACCCGGCCAAAGCTCAATTCAAAGACTTCGCTCCGTTTTGGGAATTTGTCGCCGGGCCTCTGAACGCAGGAACATTTGGCCCTGGTCAGATGGACGACACCTTTGGCCCTGAAGTTAAATTCACTGGCATTCCAAAAGGCATGAAACCGAACCGCTCACCGAAAGACGAATTCCAGTTTTTCGGCGCAGTCAAAATTGACGGCAAATCAGCAGTAATGACGGTTGGATTGCACGACATCACAGGCAAAAAGCTGTACAGCATTGACCTTCCTCCACAGAGATAAAACCTATGCTCAAATCAAACTTCACTCGCGCGTTCTTGTTCGTTTCAATCTTTGCCTTGATTGTTTTGAACGTCAGCCCTCCAACTGTTCGCGGTTGGGGGCAGAAGGGTCATGAAATCTCCGGCTTGGTGGCGGCGAAAAAGCTGCCGAATGAAATGCCTGGCTTTTTTCGTAAGGCGGCGGCACAACTTAGTTACTTGAACCCGGAACCCGACCGTTGGCGGAGCCGTGATGAATCGAATCTGGATCGAGCCATGGATTCAGCAGCAGCCCCGGATCACTTTCTGGACATGGAGCTTGTGCCTGAAGCGGCGATGAATTCTTTGAACCGATACGACTTCACAGCCGAAATGATCAAAGCAGGGCAAAAGCCCACGACCGCAGGTTTTGTGCCTTATCGAATGCTGGAGCTTTTTCAAACTCTCAGAATTGAATTCCGGTTGTGGCGCGCCGAGAAAGATTCAAACAAGCGCAAATGGATTGAACAACGCATCGTCAACGACGCTGGCATCCTTGGCCATTACGTCAGCGACAGCGCCAATCCTCATCACACTACGATTCATTACAACGGATGGTCAGGAGCGAACCCGAACGGTTACACGGTGTTTTCGCGCGAACGCGGCATTCACTTCCGTTTTGAGGAAGAATTCGTCAGCGCCAAAATCAGCCAGAACGACATTTTGTCGCTGGTCAGCACCAGCCCGCGTGTCATTGAAAAACCGCGTGAAGAGTTGTGGGATTATCTCAAGGCTTCAAACAAGCTGGTCGAACCGCTTTACATTCTGGACAAAAAAGAACAGTTCGGCGCGACGAACAATTCAAATGAACACAAGAAGTTTGTCAGCGAAAGATTGGCGGCGGGAGCACAAATGTTGCGCGATTTATGGTGGACAGCCTGGGTTACCAGTGCAGTTCCGACATCAACAAATTCAACTCATTGATCAAGAATCAAGCCGCCGATTTAATGGCGTAATGGCATTGAATTAAGTAACTGATGTTACGCGATGAAAGGTTTTCAGGCAGACTTGACAGATGAATGCTGAACATTTTGACCTTTACACCGACTATTTGATTAGTTCGTTTGGCCCGACAACGGCGACGGGCTTGTCGTCTTTGCTTGATGGGCAGTTGAGTCACGATCAGGTGACGCGATTATTAGCCTCCGAACCTGATGTCGGGACACTTTTATAAGTTTGCGTGTCGGCACAATTGAATGATTTGTGAAAGTCTGTTGGTTACTATGACAACAGAAATTTAACCGACACGCGTAGAAGAGTTTACCAAGCAAATGATGCCTGGCGCACACGGGCATCAAATCAAAGCCGTCACCAAGTTCGTCTTGGCGATCATTGACAAGCAGACCGGCTGCCAAGCTGAGTTGGTGCGCTCTCAGGGCAATCAGGAAGCAGCGGCCAAACAACTTTCGCGACTGATTCACAATCCACGGCTTAAGCCCCAGGACTTCGCCCGGTGGCTCTGTTTACAAGTGCTTACCTCGCAAGTCCCTGCGACGGGCAAAGTCCGCTTGACCATTGATTGGACCACCGAAGACGATCAACATTTGCTCGTCATTTCTTTGGTCGTCGGGCGACGTGCGCTGCCGATCTTTTGGTAGGCTTACTCGCAAAGCGTGCTCAAAGGCCGAATGAAACGTTATGAACTGGCCGTCATCAAGCGGGCTTTCAAGCTGATCTTTCGAAGCATCAAACCCGGACGCTTGCGGCTGACGGCGGATCGCGGCTTCCCGGATGACGATCTGTTCGCTTTGCTCGGAGAATGGAAGATCCACTTCATCATCCGCGTCAAAGGCAATGTCAAAGTCTGGCGCGACGGACAATGGAGCAAACTCAACACGATCCGCTTTCATGGCAATGCTCGCCGTCGCAATCTGGGACGGCTTTATTACTGCGAGAAATCACCGCGCCGGTTGTAGATCACGATGAGCCGGGCTCGAAACAAAAACGGCAAACTGGAGACGTGGCATCTGGTCAGCAATCTGAACTTGCACGCCAAAGCGATGGCCAAAGAATACGGCTATCGGTTCTGCTGCGAAGAAGGCTTCCGCGACGCGAAATGGTATCTCGGCTTCGCCGAAGCCAGCGTCGAGAAGATTGATGCCTGGTCACGGCTCTTCGCGCTGTTTGCGATTGCGTTGCTGGTGCTGACCGTCCTTAGAACGGCACTGCTACTGCGAGGCGGAGCCGAAGCCCAGCGACTGTTAAGACACGTCACTTCGCGCCGCCGTGGACGCTGCGAATTGAGCTTGATTGCTGCGATAAAAGGATCGCTCTTTGTTTGCAGCGCTATCACCGCAGGTTAAACTCAACTTGGAGGCCACTTTATCAAATGTGTCAGGACATCAGATATTGTACCGAAAAGAGATGGCTTCCTGAAGCAATCGGTTTGCGACGATAATGCCGACACTCCGCATCACAAGAAAATTCTACCCGATCAACTGGCTTGTCTGCTATTTCAACTCCTGATTCACATTCCAGTGCTAGATTCAGTATTACTACGCTCACT
>JAGNMH010000663.1 GCA_017991275.1 Acidobacteriota bacterium | reverse complement strand
GTGTTTGCTACCGGTTATTTGTTGAATGAGCATCCTGTTTCCCACTATAAAGAATTGGTGGAGCATTTGAATAATCTTTCGCCGGAAGACGGTTGGTTTACAGAAAATTATGGCGGCGAATCATCCAATCCCTGTTCGTCGAATCGGGATGGACTCAAAAAGCCCTGGCAGAGTCATAACACCAGGAAGTTGGACGCGGTGCGTAACGAAATTGATCAGATGCCTCTGTCTAATGTAGAGCGCGCTGTCTTATTAACCAGTTTGATTCTGGCTTTGGATGAAGTGGATAGCACGTTGGGGCATTACGCGGCATACCTGAACGAATGGTCGCCACGTTCCTATAACCGGATGTGGCTGAAAGTTCCGCAGCTTTTTCAAACTAAGGGAAAGCATCAGGTTTACCGCAAAGATGTTTTTGAACTGTTGGACACTCTGGAAGTTGATCTTGCTTACTTTGACCCGCCTTATGGTTCAAACAACGAAAAGATGCCGCCATCCAGAGTGCGTTATTCGGCTTATTACCATCTTTGGACAACGGTGTGTTTGAATGATCGCCCTCCATTGTTTGGAAAAGCGAAGCGGCGAGCCGACACTTCGGATGTTGTCGCGCCTTCGGTTTTTGAAGAGTTCCGACGCGACGCTGATGGGCGGTTTATTGCTTTGGAAGCAATTGAGCGGTTGCTCAAACAAGCCAGGGCAAAGCACATTATCTTGTCTTACAGTTCAGGTGGGCGGGCAACTGCGGAAGGGTTGAATAACGCGATCTGTGCGGCTGGACGGCTTGTTGATGTAATCGAAGTTGATTACCGAAAAAACGTCATGGCGAACATGCGCTGGACGAACGAATGGGTGCGCGAAGCTGAAGCGCCTAACCGAGAGTTTCTTTTCTTAATCGAGAAGTAGGTTTGTTTTATGTCTGAAGAGAAGAAAAGTTTTACAGGTTCATTGCTGCGAGGTTTGACGCGCAACACCGTCGAATCGCTGGCGATGAAGATGGGGTTGAAGCCAAGTGACCGCGGCTGGGTGGCGGTGGACATAGGCGCGTCGCTGGTCAGCATCTCACCCAAAGTGGCGATGGATTTTTTCAAGGCGGTTCAGGAAGTTGCGACCTTGCTGGATAACGGCGATTTGCGCGCGTGGGCTGAACTCGGCAAGCGCGTCGCCACCAACAGCCACGACGAAGCCACGGAGTTTTACCGCAGTTCGATGGAAACTCTGCAAGCTGTGCCCGAAGCTTTGCGACCATTGCTGATTGCGCTTTGTTCAAAACAGATTGTTCTTTCGCCTGCCTCTGCGCTTGCCACTTTCAGAACCGCGCCGCGAACCGTGACCAAACTTGGCGACCCGCGATCAGCGACTCGGCTGTTCGGCATCGCCGTCGAGGTCGCTCACCGCAGTGTCAAACACAGCACTGAAGTTCTGACTGCCGCGCCGCAAGCTTTGGCTGCTCTCCAAAACATTGAACAGGGAGCAGATGATTCTGCTTCTTCGCCTTCGATCGAAGCAGTTTTGAATCTGGCGGAAAGCTTCGCTCAGAGAACCGGCGCGACCGCGGCGGAGTTCCTGACCGCCGTTGGCGAAGGTTTGGGTTTTATCAAAAACGCCGATGAAGTCGTCGAACTCTGCAATCAGACTTCGGTCTTTCTGGAACGCGGCGGAGCGACGGCGCTGCAATACTTCCGCTCTGCACGGTCAGTAATTGAAGTCGGCGGAGCGCCCAGTTTCGACAAATGGAGCCGCGTCACGCGCAAAGTTGCTGACGAAGGCAACGCAATTGTTTACGACTTTTTGAAATTGACGCCGAAGGTTCTGGCTACGCTGTCGGTTACTCAGCGCAAACGCGCGCCTGAACGAGTCAACGCCGTTTTGGACGTTGTAGAAGAACTGGCCGGGCGCAATGTTTATGTCGCATTGGAATGTTTCAAATCCAGCCCGCGCGCTTTGGCTTCGGCTTCGCTGGATCAGTTTCAGGCCTGGGCGCGAGACGGCGCGGAGCTTTATCGCAACGACCGCCGCAAGGCTCAGGCCTATTACGCACTGGAATCGAAATCCAGTCAGGAGCAATTGCGAGGCTCGCACGACGGTGTCGCGCTTGAAGCCGTTTCGCACTTGCTGCGGCTTTATGTCGAAGGGTTGACGGGGCGCGAAATGACGATTGCGCCGCTTGGTTCCATCCCCGAAGAATCGCGCATCAACGACGGCCAGACTATCCAACTGCCCTCGGTCGTCGCGGAGTTCGGTTCGTCTGACGACGATTTCAGGCTTTACAAAGTTCTGGCTGCGCACGCTTCAGGCCAGGTTGAATTCGGCACGCGCGAAATCGGCCAGCCCGATGTTCGCGCTGCGCTCAAAGAAATTGACCGCTTTTTTACCGACAAGGAAAAGCAGGAACTCGGCGCGATGCGCGATTTGGAAATGAGCGACAAGGAATACGCTCAGTATTCCAACTCTGAGCATTTGGGCTTTCGTCGCCGTGCGCCACTGGAACCGATTCAGATTGACGGAGCCGATTACAAAACCGTGCTGTCGCGTTTTCCGAACGGAACTTTGGCGACGCGGATTTTCACTACGCTGGAAAACGGACGGATTGATTGGCGGCTGCGCTCGGCTTACAGAGGCATTCGCCGAGACCTGGATTTTGTGCGCTCGCGTTTGATCGAACGCCGTCCGCCGATCAACGAACTGGCCGTTGAACAAGCCGTTTACGAAATGCTGTTTCAGATTACGCTCTGCGGCGGAGTCATTGATGACAAAGCGCGCATTGCTTACATGGGCGTCATCAGCGAATTTGAAAGCATCATTGCCAACTACGTCCGCCGCGACGAAGCCACTGTCGCCGATACGTTGATGGCCACGTTCATGGTTTACGAATTGCTGGACGGCCAGCGCAACCAAAACCAGTCCGAAAACGAAACCGACCAGGACGACAAGGAAAACGAAGATGAAAAGGACGACAGCAACGAAGGCAAAGGCGACGATCAGCAGCAACAAACTCAGCAGTTGAATCGCCGCCCGGAACTTTTCAACCAGTGGTCGGAAGCCACCGAAGATTCCTCGCCAACCGATTCCGACCTGCTGAACGAATTGATGAACGCCGAAACCAGCGAGCAGGACTTGCAGGAAGGCGACGAAGTTTTCTTTTACGACGAATGGGATCGTGAGCTTGGCGACCACCGCGCCAAATGGTGTCGCATCATCCAGCGCGAAAATCGCAAAGGTCAGCGCGATTTTGTCGAACAGGTTCGAGCGCGATATTCAGGCGTGATTTCTTCGATTCGCCACCAATTCCAGATGCTGAAACCGGAATCGCTGCGCAAGATCAAAGGCGAACTGGACGGCGAAGATTTCGATCTGCAAGCGGTGATTGACCATTACGTTGACCGCAAAACCACTGGCCGAGCGTCGGATCGTTTGTACATTCGCCGCATCCGTCGTGAACGTGACGTGGCCGTCAGCTTCCTGCTGGACATGTCGTCTTCGACTGCGCGCACGATCACGCGACATCCGAACCAGCCTTACACCAGGCCTGGTCAGAAGATCATAGACATCGAAAAACAAGGTCTGGTTTTGATGAGCGAAGCTCTTGAAGCCGTCGGCGATGCCTACTCGATTTCCGGCTTCACCAGCGAAGGCCGCCGCAACGTCAAATACTTCGTCATCAAACGCTTCGGCGAAAAGTACACGCCAGATGTCGAACGCCGCATTGGAGGCATCACTTACCACAACAACACGCGGCTGGGTGCAGCCATTCGCCACGCCGTAGCCGAACTGGAAAAACAGGACGCCCGCACCAA
>JAGNMH010000664.1 GCA_017991275.1 Acidobacteriota bacterium | reverse complement strand
CGGTTCAGCCATGCGGACGGATCGGTCAACAGCGGAACCTGTAACCATTCAACCAATCCGAACAAGATCAGAAAAACCGTCAGCATCGCGCCGACCACCAACCAGTATCGTTTCATTTTTGGGAACCTCGCATATCAGAGTTGACGCTTTCGCACGCTCGTTGTTATCGTCAGGCCATGTCAAAAAACTTGCAAGAACGGCTGGAAGAAATTGTCGGTGAATTCGCCGCCGACACAGGTTCGATTCATTTGCTGGAAAACGGCGTCTTGATTTTGAAGGCTCATATCGGATTGCCGCCGCACATAGTGCCAGTTGTCAGCGTAGTTCCGATTGGCAAAGGCATGGCCGGGCAAGCCGCCGAGCGTAACGAACCGGTCTCGGTCTGTAACCTGCAAACCGACGATTCGGGCAAGTTTCCTTCTGGCGCAAAAGCCACCGGCGTCAACGGTGCGATTGTTGTTCCGATCCGTGACGCAGATGGTCAGATGAAAGGCACGCTGGGCATTGGCGTGCATCGTGATTACGAATACTCTGCGGAAGAAATTGAACGCCTGCTAAAGCTAGCCGCCGACCTGATCGCAGGCTAGCTGAGAATCCTGGACACAGAACCAAAAAGGGCTGAAGCGCATCACACGCTCAGCCCTTTTGCTCATCCCAGCTTGATTTCAATTACTGCCAGTCAATGTCCAGGTTGTAAAAATCAGAACCGCCATCGCGGTCTTCAACCTGAATCACCGCCGTATAGTTGTTGCGCGCCGAAGGCTGTTCAATCACTTGAACACTGCCTCGCCCATTCACCTGACGAACATTGACGGCGCATTGACGATTCGGCAGCGGGTTATAAAAATTGTAGTTGGCTTCGCGAACCGGCTGACCGTCACGATGATCCACCCACAGATTGTTGCCGCGAATGTAGATCAAATCACGTCCGTCCACTCTTCCAGACCAGCTTAGGCCGCGACCGTTGCGCCCATTGCCTCGATCATATCGGTCGTCGTTACGGTCATTCGGATAATCACTTCGACGATCCCAGCGACCGTTATCCGGGTCACGGTAATTCTGTTTTGGCCAAGCCAATGTAAACGAATAATTCCCTGCCCCGTTCTGACGGTCGCGTACCAGCACTGCCGTCGTAAAGTTATTTTTGCGGCTGGGCTGTTCGACCAGAAGAATTTCGCCTCGGCCCTGAGTGTTGCTCAGGTTCACGTCAACCGAACTGCTGGGCAGCGGCGCGCTGAATTTGTAACGCTCGCCATAAACACCTTGGCCATTGATTTTCTGGTCAAAAGCCTGATCACTGCGAAACCGAATGATTGATTCGCCATCAACTCGCCCGCTCCAGGTAACGTAATCCGTGTTGCGCCTTGAATCGCCGCTCCAACCACCGCCATTGTCGCGGTAATCGCGGTCGTTCCAGCGAAGCTCAAAGCTATAAAAATCGCGCCCACTGCTGCGGTCGTCAATTCGGACAACAGCCGTGTAATCGTTGTTTGCGCGAGGAGATTCGATCAATCGCACACGATCCCGCCCATCAGTCGCAACTAACTGAACATTCACCACCGTCCGAGGCAGCGCATCCGTGAATTCGTATTTTTGGCGCTGAACCGGCAGACCGGAATAAGTTTGGACATCTACGCGTCGTCCTTTGATACGCACCGTACTGGTGCCGTCCACCACCCCTTCCCATCTGAAACGCGAAATGCCCGAATTGGGGTACTGATTTGAGTTCCGATCTTGGTCTTGATTTGGAAACCATTGAGCCTGAGCCGATAGCACCAAAAACGGAACGACCAATAACGCCCACATCATTCTGACTTTGAACTGACCTAACTTATTGATTTTCATAACCTCTTCCTCCTTCAATTACTCTTTTGATGTTTTCAAAACCCAGTCTTGGGGATTTGCCTGCCTCACTTTCACTCTTGAGCGGCGCTGAATAACTTTTCAACTTCTGTGCCATACCGTAAACTCACTGCCTACCACCAAATTTGAATCAGTACCGGGAGTTGTAGCGACCGGGCGTTTACTGGAAAGGGCTTTTAGCGATCCACCCTGTCGCTACCGCTCCCGGTACTGGTCTACCCAGGAGAACTCAAGTGGAAGATTCGTTGAAAAAGATCACACGAGCTTTGATCAGTGTTTCGGACAAAACCGGCCTGGTTGAACTCGCTCAGAAACTGGCCGCCCATAATGTCGAACTGGTTTCAACCGGAGGAACCGCCAAGCTGTTGCGCGAAGCCGGACTGGCAGTCCGTGACGTGTCTGACCTGACAGGCTTTCCCGAAATGCTGGATGGCCGGGTGAAGACTCTGCACCCCAAAGTTCACGGCGGCATTCTTGGCATACGCGACAACGCCGAACATCAAGCCAAGATGCAGGAACACGGCATTCAGCCGATTGATCTGGTCGTTGTGAACCTGTACCCGTTCAAGCAGACGATCCAAAAGCCAAATGTCGCTCTGGAAGACGCCATCGAAAACATAGACATTGGCGGCCCGGCGATGATTCGTTCCGCTTCAAAAAATCATCACGACGTAGCCGTTGTCGTTGATCCTTCGGATTACGATTTGGTTTCGGCGATGCTGGACGCGCATCAAGGCTCGTTGCCGTACATAGTTCGCTACCAACTGGCGCTGACAGCGTTTCGTCACACGTCGGCTTATGACAAAGAAATCGCTCGTTTCTTGTGGTCGCGTCAGCCGGCGAACGCTGAAGTCGCACTCGGCGACACACCGGCAATGCCGGAAGAGATTGAGTTGAACCTGAAGAAAGCGACGGGATTACGTTACGGCGAGAACCCGCACCAAAAAGCTGCGCTGTACAAGCTCGACGGCTCCGATGAACACGGCGTAGCCACCGCCGAACAACTGCAAGGCAAGGAGCTTTCCTACAACAACCTGCTGGACACCGACGCGGCCTGGGAACTGGTGATGGAAATTCATCATCTGCATTTGCGCGAGCACAGAGCCAAAGGCGCTGTTGGCGCTGAAAATCTGCCCTACACCTGCGCGATCATCAAACACACCAACCCCTGCGGCGTAGGAGTCTCGAACTCTCCGCTGGACGCTTTTCAGCGAGCCAAATCCACCGACCCGGTTTCGGCATTCGGCGGCATCATCGCGTTTTCAGGCACGGTTGACGAAGCCACGGCCAAAGAAATCGCAGAGATGTTTGCCGAAGTCATCATCGCTCCAGACTTCACCGACGAAGCCAAACAGGTTCTGGCGGCCAAGAAAAACCTGCGCGTTTTGCGAATGGGCGAAAACCCGCGCATTAGCACTCACCTGGAACTTCGCCGCATCAGCGGAGGCGTTTTGGTTCAGGAACGCGACGCCGAATTGCTGGACGAAGAAAAGTTCGAGATTGTCACCGAACGCAAACCGACTCCGGCGGAGTTGCGCGGATTGCGATTCGCCTGGGCTATCTGCAAACACGTCAAATCGAATGCGATTGTTTACTCGGCTGAGCATCAATTGGTGGGCGTAGGCGCTGGCCAAATGTCGCGCGTGGATTCGGTCAAGCTCGGAGCGTCAAAAGCTCAACTGCCACTGACGGGAACGGTGCTGGCGTCTGACGCCTTCTTCCCATTCCGCGACGGCCTGGATGAAGCGGCAAAACACGGCATCACAGCTGTCATCCAACCCGGAGGCTCCGTCCGCGACAAAGAAGTCATCGAAGCCGCCAACGAACACGGCATCGCCATGGTCTTCACCGGAATGCGCCATTTCAAACATTGAGTTGAGCAGGCTTACAGTCCAAGCCATTGGCGAACAACGCCTTCAATGGATTGCATC
>JAGNMH010000662.1 GCA_017991275.1 Acidobacteriota bacterium | reverse complement strand
ATTGTCTGTGCCTTTGAGATTGCCTTCCAGACTCGCGCCGTTATCGCCGGGAATGTAGACGATCATCGTGTTGTCGAGCTGATTAGTCTGGCGAAAGGCTTCGATCACTCGCCCGATTTCATAATCAGTTTGCGCCATAAAACCAGCGAAGAGTTCCATCATCCGCGCCGCGATTTTTTTCTCGTCGGCGTTGAGCGAATCCCACGCAGGCAATTCCGCCGGGCGCGGCGTCAGCACGGTGTCGGGCGGAATGACACCGAGTTTCTTTTGGCGCTCAAAGACGAGCTTGCGGTACTCATCCCAGCCCATATCGAATTTGCCACGGAACTTGTCAATCCACGCTTTGGGCGCTTGCATTGGCGAATGCGTCGCGCCGGTGGCGTAATACATAAACAGCGGCCTGTCCGGCGCCAACGCTTTTTGCTGAAGAATCCAGGAGCGCGCGTGATTGGCCAGGTCTTCGTTGACGGTGTAATCACCGGCGCGTCCGCGCGGCGCAACCATTCGCACGGGCTTCGTGCCTTCGGTCAATTCGGGGTTCCACTGGTCGGTTTGTGCGCCGATGAATCCGTAAAAGTAATCAAAGCCCTGGTGTGTCGGCCAATGATCGAAAGGGCCGGCCAGCGTCGTTTCAGGATCAGGAATCAGATGCCATTTGCCTATGCTGGCGGTGGCGTACCCATTCTGTCGCAAAGTTTCAGACACAAACGCCGCCGACTTCGGAATCGAGCCGGTGTAACCCGGATTCTCATTCGACCAGTTGACAATCGTTCCCATCCCGACGGCGTGATGATTGCGCCCCGTCAAGAGCGAAGCTCGTGTTGGCGAACACAACGCCGCCACGTGAAAGCGCGTGTAGCGCAATCCGTTGGCTGCCAGCGCGTCCAGCGTCGGTGTGGGCACGAGTCCGCCAAAGGTCGAGGTCTGTGCATACCCCGCATCATCAAGCAGAACGACAAGCACATTTGGCGCGCCAGCCGGTGCGGGATGTTTTGATGATGAGGCGTATGCATTTCGGCCTGACAACGCTTGCGGCCTAAACGGCGCAAGGCCAAACAGAAACAAAAAAGCCGCCAGAGCGACGATGTACCGTAATCTTTTCATAGTTCACCAACTGTGTTGCGATTAAGTAAGGGCACTCAGTTTATACTTTGCCGAGTTGGCAAAAATAATAGCACAGGGAACTCAAGCGCCCCGATGTGAGGATGAATCGTACTGGGAAATTAACCCCTCTGGAAGGAAACACTGGCCTGGAAGGAAACACTGGCCTGGAAGGAAACACTGGATGACTGCCAAAACCAAAACAAAGACTGCCGCCCGTACCACCATTGCCGTGCAGGGTGCGCGCGTCCACAATCTGAAAAACATTTCGCTGGAAATTCCGCGCGACCGTTTGGTTGTCGTCACCGGTTTGAGCGGTTCGGGCAAATCCAGCCTGGCCTTCGACACGATTTATGCCGAAGGGCAGCGGCGTTATATGGAATCGTTGTCCAGCTACGCCAAACGCTTCGTTGCCCAGGTCGCCAAGCCGGACGTGGATTTCGTCTTCGGCCTTTCGCCGGTGATTTCGATTGAACAGAAAACCATCGGCAACAACCCGCGCTCGACCGTCGGCACAATGACGGACATCGCCAGCTACCTTAACCTGTTGTTTGCGACCATCGCTCAGCCGCATTGCCCGCGCACCAATCAGCCAACGCCCAGCCGCAGCGCCAATCAAATTCTGGAAGCGATTCTTGGCTTGCCCGAAGGCGCGGAAATCGAACTGCGCGCGCCGGTTTTCAAAGTTTACGGCGAGGAACTTGATTTCGTTTTTACAGAGCTTCGCAAGAAAGGCTGTCGCCGTTTGATCGTGGACGGCAAACCGGTGGACATTTCCGAGCAAGTTGAACTGGAAGAAGCGAAGGTCAAAGACATGGATGCGGTGGTGGATCGGTTCATCGTTAGCCGCAAACACGAAAAAGCCATCAAAGCCGGAATCGCTGCGACCTTGCTGATTGGCGACGGCCTCATGCAGGTTCACATCCTGAAAGGCGCGAGCAAAGCCGAAGCGGAGAAATTTTATAAATCCACGTGCAGCGCCACGCATCATTTTGTTTACGGCGACATCCAGCCGGATTACTTCATGTTCAACAATCCCGAAAGCGCCTGCCGAACCTGCGGCGGTTTGGGAGTTTACAAACTGACGCATCCTGAATTACTGATTCCAGACCCTCAGCGCAGCATTCGCGGTGGCTGTTTTGTGCGCGAAGCGTTCGTTTACAAACCGGACAACTGGGATGGGCGAATCATGTTCAGCCTGTCAAAACTGCTGGGCTTTTCGCTCGACACGCCGTGGGAAAAACTGCCCGAACAGGCGCGCAATGCGATCCTTTACGGCATTGAAAAGAAGGTCAAAGTTGCCATTCCGCCAGACACAAAAGTGAACCGCGAAGAATTGGAAAAGCATGTCGGTCAGGAAGTTGGCTTCGGCGGAATCGCGCGCCGCATCGAACGCCATTACCGCCGTTACCGTCAGCGCGGCGAAGCCAGCTCCGGCATGGAAGCGTGGCTGGACAAAGTGATGGTTGAACACACCTGCCCGGATTGTAACGGCACGCGGATTCGCTCCACGCGATTGCTGTTCACCATCGCGGGCAAGACGGTTTACGAATTCGGCCAGATGAACTTCGACGAACTGCACGCTTTCCTGGGCACGATCAAACCAACCGGTCGCGGAGCCGATGCGGGTCGTCAGGTACTGAATGAAATTCGCGGGCGAGTGGAATTGCTGCTGGGCATTGGTCTGGATTATCTGAACTTCAATCGGCGTTCGGGTACGTTGTCAGGCGGAGAATCTCAGCGCATTCGGCTTTCGACGCAAATCGGTTCCGGCTTGATGGGCATGCTTTACGTGCTGGACGAACCCAGCATCGGCCTGCACCCAAAAGACAACGTGAAGATGATCGCCACGCTCGAACGGCTGCGCGACATTGGCAACACCGTCATCGTCGTCGAACACGACGAAGACACCATTCGCTCTGCCGACCACGTCATCGAAATGGGCATCGGCGCAGGCATTCACGGTGGCGAAGTCGTTGCCCAAGGCACGCTGAAAGGCGTGCTGGCCTGCAAGGCGTCGCCGACCGGTCAGTTTCTTTCCGGCAAACGCTCCATCGCCATTCCGAAGCAGCGGCGCGCAGGCAATGGCAAGCAAATCGTCATTCGCGGAGCGCGCGAAAACAATCTCAAAAACATTGATGTGACTATTCCGCTCGGCCAGCTAGTAGCCATCACCGGCGCTTCAGGTTCCGGCAAAAGCACGCTGGTCAACGAGATTCTTTACAAGGCGCTTTGGAAAAAGCTGGAAGACACACGCACGCTGCCCGGCGAACACGATGGCGTCGAAGGGCTGGAACACGTTCACAAAGTCGTCAACATTGACCAGTCGCCGATTGGCCGCAACAGCCGCTCGAACCCGGCGACGTACATCGGTTTTTACGACACGATCCGCGACTTGTTCACTCGCGCGCCGCTTTCGGTCGAACGCGAATACAAACCGGGGCGTTTCAGCTTCAACGTCAAAGGCGGTCGCTGCGAAGAGTGTCAGGGCGAAGGCGCGATCACGACGCAGTTGTATTTTATGCCCGACGTCGAAGTGACCTGCGGCGCGTGCAAAGGCGCGCGCTTCAACGCCGAGACGCTGGAAGTCACCTTGCGCGGCAAAACCATTGACGACGTGCTGAATATGTCCGTCGAAGAAGGCGTCGCGTTTTTCAAAAGCGAACCATCCATCGGCAAAAAAATTGAAGTGCTGAAC
>JAGNMH010000051.1 GCA_017991275.1 Acidobacteriota bacterium | reverse complement strand
GACCGTTCCTGCGCAACGCAACGATGTTTTTTGACGAGCGGTTGCGGCGTCAGCAGCCGCAAGCCCAAATCTTCTCCCAAGCACTTTAGAATCTGGTGAAGGAATGAAACGCGAAGTTACGATCATCGGCGCAGGCATTTCCGGCCTGACCACAGCTTATTTCCTGTTCAAATCCGGCGTCCCGGTTCGCATTTTGGAAAAGCAATCTCGTGTCGGCGGTTTGCTGGGCACGCGGCGAACCGAGCACGGCCTGGTAGAAACGGCAGCCAACGGATTGATCAATTCGACTCGGCTTGAAGCCATGTGCGCAGACATAGGCGTGAGCCTGGAACCGCTGCAACCGCAAAGCCGCGCTCGATATTTTTGGCGCGGAGAGGTTCGACGCTGGCCGTTGAGTTTTGGTGAAAGTTTGCGGCTGGGCGCTGGGCTGATACGCAATCTGGGACATTGGCGACCGAACGCGGGCGAAACCCTGGCTGTGTGGGGCAACCGATTGCTGGGCAATGCCGCCGTGCGCCATGCGCTGACTCCGGCAATGGGCGGAATTTACGCCAGCGACGCCGACGTATTGAGCGCCAGTTTGATTTTCAATCGCAAAGGATTGGGACTGGAACCAGCCCGTCAAAACGGTCACGCGAAAGCAGCAAAACCTTCTGTGCGAGGCACAGTTTCGCCAAAAGGCGGGATGCAGGAATTGCTGGACGGCTTGTCCGATTACTTGCGCCAGCAAGGCGTTCGCATCGAACTCAATCAGGCGGCACAAATCGAACGCGACGCTCCGACAGTGATCTGCACTTCGGCAACTCAGGCTGCCGAGTTGTTAGTCGAACACTCGCCTGAAGTCAGCAATCTGCTTCGTCAGGTGGAGTTGTTGCCCATCGTTACGGCGACCTGCTTTTACGAACACAGCGAACGCCAAGCGCAAGGATTCGGCTGTTTGTTTCCTCGTAACAGTGAGTTTCGGGCTTTGGGGGTTTTGTTCAACGATTGCCTGTTTGCCGGGCGCAGCGCGCTGCGGTCGGAAACCTGGATTTTGGGAGGCGCGCCAGATCGTGAAGCAGTCAACCTGTCAGATGCCGAATTGGAAACAGTCTTACGTCGCAACCACGCGTTGCTGGTTGGTGCGGAAGAACAGTTGCTGAGCTTCCATGTCACGCGCTGGCAAAAAGCTTTGCCGCATTACACCTTGTCGCTGGAACGCACGCTGACGACCTTGCCGCCGCTGCCGAATCATCTGGCTCTGGTTGGCAATTACCTCGGCCAGATTGGTTTGGCCAAGATCATCGAACGCGCGCACACCGTTGCGGCTCAGATGAAAGAGCGTGTTTGAAGTTAAAAAGCCAGGCTGTTCAGATTGAATAGCCTGGCTTTTTAACTTCAAACGCAGTGGCGTTTTAATTTACTTCCCGCCGCCGATTCTGAATCTCATCCCGGCAGAAAAATTCAGTTTGTACGCCGGATAACCCAGCACTTCTTCGTATTCCTGATTGAGCAGGTTTTCGATCCGAGCAAACATCGCCACGCGTGACGTGAAGCGATACTGCCCTGCCACATCCAATCGTTGATAAGCTTCGTTGAAAAGCGGCTGACCGTTTGCCTGGAATCGTTCAAACGTCGCCGGATCAATGTCACGGCGGCGACCGACGAAAAATCCGTCTAAATTCGCCTCCCACTTATCGCCGATCCAGGACACATTCAGTGTGCCGGAATGGCGAGGGCGACGCAGCAACGGAAAACCGACTTCGGGGTTTGCCACCAGTTTGCCGGAACCGAAATCAATGACATCAGCTGCGGCTTCCAGTTTTGTTTTCAGCAAAGTGTAAGTTCCGCCGATAAACAGTCGCCGTTTATGCGGACTCATTGAAACTGCGATTTCCATTCCGCGTGAGATCGTACGGTCGTTGTTGACATAGTTTGTCAGCCGCCCGTCGGCGGTTTTGATCGGGCCGCCAAACGTAGCCGCGTCGCCGACAAAAGCAATTTGATCGCGGAAACGATTTTCGAAGTAAGTGACTTCTACACGGTAGCGGTCTTTCCAGAAAAACTGTTCGGCTCCGATGTCGTAACCTTTCGCGCGTTCTGGTTTCAGCGCAGCATTGCCCAGAAAGAACGGAGAGGGGCTGAAGGCTTCAACCAACGATGGAGCTTTGATGCCCTGTCCATAATTCGCTTTCAGTCGCGTCAAACCAACAACTGATTGCAGATCGCCGGTCGGCAGCAGATAAATCGCCGCGACTTTAGGCATTACTTCAGTGCCGAAACCGACCTTGCCGCTGTAACTGGCCGAACCCAGCGTCGCCAAAATTGCAGACAAACTGCTTGGAACATCAGCTCGATTGTTTTCGACGCGAACTCCGGCAGTTATCAGCAATTGCGGCGAAAAAGCGAATTGATCCTGAAGAAAAGCTCCGAAGTTGGTGCGGCTGGAAGGCACACGATTTTTGCCGTCAAAGCCATTATCAAAAACCGCGCGCTCCTGTTCATAATCCGCGCCCGCCGAAACCAGATGGTTGCCGGGTAAAATCAATTCGGTTTGGTAACGCAACCCTCGCCGTTGCTGGTGATTGTTGAACGCCGAACGGAAATCATTGAACGCGAATGCCGTGTCCGGTGGAGTATTCGGCTTCGACAAATCCTGAGCCGCCGGGTCGAAGCTGCTGTAATTGCTTTCGGCAAAAGCAAAAGTCAGGCTCTGATGCCAGCGCGTGGTCGTCTGAGTGTCAGCTCTTGCCGAAGTCACGATGCGGCGGCGGCGAGCACGTTCGTCCGGGTCGGGAAAGAGTTTGGCAGTCGCGCCCGGCACACCTGTGCCCGAATTTTCGCTGCGCCCCGTGAAGCGAAACTGCGTACGCGAAGTCAGCCGATAACCGATATTGGCCGACACGATACGGTTTTGATAATCGTCGTTGCGGTCGCGCCCGTTCGTTCGCAAATGCGTATAACTGTATGAATAATCGAATGGCCCGGTTGCTCCTGAAAATCTGGCGAACTGGCGATTGAAACCAAAGCTGCCGCCTTCTGCCGCTATTTCAAACTCCGGCGTAACGGTTGCGCCACGATGAGTGATGAATTGCAGAACTCCGGCCATCGCGTCGGAACCATAAACGGCGCTTTGAGTTCCGCGAATCAATTCGACTCGCGCGGCGTTGTCGGCGGTGAAGTCTGCAAGGTCGAATGAGCCTCCCGCATCGTTGATCGGCACGCCGTCAATCAAAACTTTGGTGTAATCGGATTCCCCGCCGCGAATGAACAGCGAAGTTACTCCGCCGCGTCGTGATGTCTGGGCCACGGTCACTCCCGGCGAAGAACGCAACGCATCGAAGATCGCAACTTTTTGCGAACGCGCCAGATCGGTCGCCGAGATGACATACGCGCTGGCCGGAGTTTCGCCCGAACGTGATTCAGTTCTTGTCGCCGAAACAATCACTGAATCTTCTATCGCCGCCGCAACCAGCGGAATGGCAATTTGGAACTGCCGTCCGGCAATGACTTTGACCGGCTGAGCGCCTCCCTGCTGGGTCACTCCATCCGCCTCAACCGAAAGCAGATAATCGCCCGGCAACAGATAATCGAAACTGAAATCGCCGACTTCATTGCTGGTGGTTTCGCGCAAAGCGACTTTGCCGCCGAAAAACAAAACAACGCGAGCGCCACGAATTGCCGCTCCGCGCGAATCAACGACTTTGCCAGCCAGCGCGCCGCGCGAGCTTTGCCCGAAAGCGCCAATGGCCAATAAACCGATCAAAACGATGATTGCAGATAATTTGAACTTCATTTGAATCCTTAATTTGAATTTGCTTTTGTGCCAGTAACCCGGGCGCAAACAGATACTTTCGGTCGTGCTACTGACCTCTCAGACTGTCCACGAAACCCGTGGGTTGCCACTAACCGGGTGCGAGTCCACCAACAACGATGTCTCGAATAATTTCTCCAGCCATTCGCTGGTCATTACTTTTGTCGGAGCGCCGCAAGCCAGCAATTTTCCGTCTTTTAACAAAGCCACTCGATCAGCGAATTCCGCAGCCAGATTGATTTCGTGCGTCACCACCAACGCACCCAAACTGTCAGAAAGCCCGCGTTGCCGGGTCAGGGTTCGCACCAGATTGAGCAGCGAAACCTGATGCGCAATGTCTGCGTTTGCCGTCGGTTCGTCCAGGAGCAACAGCTTGGCCTGCTGAGCCAAAGCGCGTGCCAGCACCACTCGCTGGCGTTCGCCGCTGGAAAGTTCGTTGAAATGACGGCTGGCAAATTGCGCGGCGTCGGTTTCAACCAAAGCCTGCATCGCCAATTCCACATCTTCACTCGAATCAAATCCAAAGGCACTTGCCATTCCCTCTGAATGCCCGAATCGCCCGGTCAACACATACTCCAAAGCTGTCAGCGGAAACCGAAGCTCCGAAGACTGAGCTACGACGGCGATGCGATGCGCCAACTCTCTGCGAGAAAATTCGCCGACTGGTTTGCCGTCAAACAGAACTTCACCAGCCGAAGGTTGGAGTGCTCCGTGCGCAACCGCGATCAAAGTTGATTTGCCAGTGCCGTTTGGCCCCAACAAAGCAACGACCTCTCCGGCACGGACTTCCAAACTCACACCGCTCAAAACCGGGCGATGGCGATAGCCGAAATGAAGGTCTCGAATTGTCAGCGTGTTTGCAGTCCCGCATTCAGGCGGCAAGTTCGTAGCCCCGCCTTCAGGCGAAATGCTTTCTGAACCAGCCGTTTTCTGCTGGCCAGGTCTGCCGCCTAAAGGCGGAACTACGGACGTTCTTCTCAGAAGCAGATAAATAAACACAGGAGCGCCGACCAAGGCCGTAATCGCTCCCGTCGGCAATTCCCGCGGAGCAATCACCGTTCGCGCCGCAGTGTCGGCCAACAACACCAACAGCGAACCCGCCAAAGCGCTGGCCGGGATCACCAGCCGGTTGTCGGCTCCGACGGCCAGCCGAACCAGGTGCGGCACGACCAAACCGACGTAACCAATCGCTCCGCCCGCAGCCACCGCCGCTCCTGTCACCAGTGAAGCCGTGACGTGAACCACCCAGCGCACTCGCGAAGTTTCGACTCCCAGGGCGAAAGCGTCACGTTCGCCGACCATCATCAAATTCAAAGCGCGCGATTGGCTTGTCAACCCAATCAGACAAACGACGACCGACACAATAACGAAAACCAGACCTTCGTAACTGCCGCTGGAAAGATCGCCCAGCAGCCATAGCGTGATTTGCCGCAGCTTGACGTTCGTCGCCACCGAAGTCATCAACGCAATCATTGAAGCCAGAAAAGTCGAAAGCACGACTCCGCTCAGCGCCATTCGCGCCGGATCGTCATCGCGTTTACCCAAATGGTAAACAATCAACGTTGCAGCCATCGCTCCGACAAAGCTGAACAACGGTTGAGCAAACGCCAGATTTGCCGCCAGCATAATCGCCAGAATCGAACCAACCGCCGCCCCGCCAGAAACTCCCAGCACGTAAGGGTCAGCCAACGGATTCCGCAGCAAAGCCTGAAAAGCCGCACCAGCCATCGCCAGCGCCGCGCCGACTCCGACGGCCAAACCGATGCGCGGCAATCGCAAGCCGAAAACAATCACGTCCTGTTCCAGCGACAAACCGGAAGCGGAGCCGGTAAACTTCGCCACAATCGCTGTAAAAATTTGCCCTGCTCCGACGTGCTCGCTGCCAACGGTCAGAGCAAGCAAGGAACAAACGATCAATGCCGCGCCAAGCGCCACCAAGACAATTGCCGCTCTGCGCCGGGTCAAATAACTGCCTGGGAACGCAGGCGTCTCGCCTGCCAACGCGAGCGCAGCGAGATTACCGCCAATCACCACTCTTTCCGGGACACTCTTCTTCATTTCTTCACGTGCAACCCATCCGCCAACTGCTCCAACCCATCAACAATCCGCGGCCCCGGACGATCCACCCAATCAGGATTGACGCGGACAATTCGGTTCGTTTTCACCGCGGGCGTCACGGCGAAATTTCTAAGCAAATCCTCTTCTTTAACCAGTTCGGTTCCGTGACTGGCCGGAGCTACGATTATCTCCGGCGCGCGTGCAATCGCAGTTTCGCGCGACAATTGAGGGTAATCCGCCGATTCGTTACCGGTGATGGATTCGGCTCCGGCCAAACGAATTAAATCGTTGATGAAGGTGTTTCGCCCGGCGGTAATCAGCGGAGCCGTTTGCAGCACATACAGTACTTTCGGTTTCGGCAATCCGCTGACCCGGTTTTCGACTTCTGCAATTCGAGCTTCCATACTCCGTGTTACTTCTTCGGCCTGGGCGGTTGCGTCTGTCGCCTCGCCCAATTTGCGAATCGAAGCGATCACTTCGCGCACACCGCGGGGGTTGGTGACATAAACAGCTATGTTCAATTCACCCAACTGCCGCGACAATTTTTCCAACTGGCTGGCTGTGGTAATGATGACCAGGTCAGGTTTCAGCGCTATCAGTTGTTCAGCGTTCGGATTAAGCGTGTCACCGATTTTGGGTTTAGCTTTTGCGGATTCTGGAAAGTCGCAATAACTGGTCACAGCCACGACGCGGTCGCCAAGTCCAAGCGCGAACAAAGTTTCAGTCACGCTCGGAGCCAGCGAGATAATGCGCTGGGGCGGAAAGGCAATTTTGACTTCGCGGCCAAGTTCATCCGTGAAGCTGCGCGTTTTCACCACGTCGGCGACAGGCTTTGACCGCGAACAGGCAGCCAGAGCAATCAGCACAGCCAACAGGCAAATTAACCTCGGAGCGTTAAGCCTTTGCCGTAACTTTGGAAGCCCTTTGAACTGGTGTGTCATACGGTTTAACGAAAGTATTTGAGAAAGCGACTACCAAAGCGGTGCCAAAGCCCCCCACTCCGAAAAATAAAAAAGCCTCGGACGCAACGGCTAAAAAAAGCGTGCGTTCGAGGCTTGGGAATTCCCGAAAACCAAAAGGAGACTTACAACAAGAAAACCAGTCGTCAGGAAAACCGTGGCTTCGCACTCTTTCAGCCGAAGAGTCATCGAAAAAATCCTTCAGGCAGGTCTCCTGGCTTGGCCCGGCAGCGACGGCAGCCTTCTCACGCAAAAGCGCAATGGCAATTTAGCAACATCGCCGAAATTATCGGCCTCACAGTGGCGGTGACCACGCGGGATTTGCACCCGCTTCCCTATTCTCTTGATTGCGGTTCGGCAACCAAGCACCTGAAAGTAATGAAAAGAACTTGTTCAACTCAACAGCCTCACCCTACCACGCACTTCAAAGAATGGTCAACGTGGTATAAAGCGCCGATGAAAAAAAAGACTTGAGCAATATGCAACGCTCGTTGTAAAAACTAATGTCACTGGCGTTCCAGAAACCAAAGTCGGGCAGAATCTGAAAACAGCAAGCTCCCGTCTTCTAAGTTCAGGCAAATTCCGGTGATTGGTCAACCCCACATAATCATTCGCAGTCAATCTGCTAAGGCCCCTGTCAAAAATCTATCGTCTTACTGGATCGAAAAAGGAAAATCACGTGAATAACAAACATATTCTGTTGGAGAAAATTACTTCGCGCTCAGCGCGGGTAGGCGTCATTGGTCTTGGATACGTCGGGTTGCCATTGGTGGTTGAATTTGGCAACAGCGGTTTTGTCTCAACCGGGTTTGAGGTGGACACGAGGAAGGCCGACACCATTAACCGAGGCGAATCTTACATCCCTGACGTTCCCACCTCACACGTTGCCGAGTTGGTCGCCGCCAAAAAACTGAGCGCAACAACCGATTTTGCTCTGTTGAAAGAGCAGGACATCATCATCATCTGCGTCCCCACGCCGCTGAGAAAAACCAAAGACCCGGATGTTTCTTATATTTTGGCTGCGTCTGAAAAAATTCGAGGAACCATGCGTCCGGGGCAGCTAATCATTCTGGAATCCACGACTTACCCCGGCACAACCGACGAAGTGCTGAAGCCGATTTTCGATGAAACCGGGCACAAGCTGGACGAAGATTACTTTCTGGCTTTTTCGCCCGAACGAGTTGACCCCGGCAACGAAAAATTCAACACCAAAAACATCACCAAAGTCGTCGGTGGCGTCACGGCCATCAGCGCGGAAGTCGCGGCGGCGGCTTATGCAACGATCGTTAACCACGTTCACCCTGTCAGTTCGGCTCGCGTGGCCGAAACCTGCAAGCTGCTGGAAAATACTTTTCGCGCCGTGAATATAGGCCTGGTCAACGAACTGGCCCAGCTTTGTCACACGCTGAACATTGACACCTGGGAGGTGATTGCGGCGGCGGCGACAAAGCCCTTCGGCTTTATGGCGTTTTATCCCGGCCCTGGAATTGGCGGACACTGCATACCGCTTGATCCACATTACCTTTCCTGGAAAGCCCGAATGCATGGTTTCGAAGCCCGGTTCATTTCGCTGGCCGAAGAAGTCAATTCACGCATGCCGGAGCACGTTGTCGGTTTGGTGGCCAAAGGGTTGAACGGACATCGCAAAGCCGTCAACGGATCGAAAGTGCTGATTATGGGAGTGGCCTACAAACGGGATATTGACGACATGCGCGAAAGCCCCGCGCTGGCAATCATCGAACAGTTGCAGACACTCGGCGCTGAAGTTTGCTTCCACGACCCTTATGTGGAGGAAGTCCACTTGGAAGGCACAGACGTGCGGATCAAAGGCGTTGAACTTAGTCAGGCTTTGGTAGCCGAATCCGATTGCGTGGTAATTGTCACCGACCATCGCAAAATTGATTACGGCTGGGTGGTAGAAAACTCCAGTCTGGTGGTTGACACACGCAACACAACCCGTGAGTTACGCGACGAACGATTTGACGGCAAGATCATTCGTTTGTAATCGCAGGCCAAGTTCCAAACTTAAAATGGGCGAATGCGTCATTCAACGCATTCGCCCATTTTGCTTTACGACAAAAATCGTTTCAGCCTTTTTGTTTGCGGGCGTAATACCCCTGTCGAGTGCGAACGCCTAGCAGCGGTTTAGAAACCCGAACTTCAACCGCGCGCCATTTGCCGTCGTAACGTTCGTTGGTGGATTCGTAAGTCATTGTATATTGCTGGCGCAATTCTTCGACCGTGCTGGCAAAAGCTTCGCGCAACTTACCTCCGCCTGCCGTTTTGAAAAACCTGCCGCCGGTTTTGGCAGCCATGTCTTTCAGCACATCCGCGCCCATTTCCTTCGGCCCAGACCCGTAAACCGTCGAGTTGGTTAAATCAACCGCGTAAATAGAAGCCTGGGCATCCAGAGTTTTTCTCAGCGCCTGATCCAGCGAAGCTCTGCTTTTTGTATCGGCTCCGTCTGAAACAACCATGATCGCCCGGCGGCGTTCCGGTCGCTGAGCCAGGGCGTCCGCTGCCTTGACTATGGCATCGTAAAGCGGAGTTTCGCCCTCAACTTTCATGTCCCAAACCGAATCGGGCACGTCGTGAATGTCCGTAAAATCCTGATGTGTCTTAACCTTGAATCCACCGAAACTATAAATGGCAAAGGTGTCACCTTCGCGCAATTCTTCAACAAACTTGGCACAGGCCGCACGCGCCAAAGTCAGCTTGTTTTCCATGCTCAAACTGGTGTCCAGCAGTATGGCGACTGAAAAAGGCCGCTCGGCGGAAATGAAATCAATGATTTGTTGAGGCTTTTTGTCTTCGAAAATGCTGAAGTCGGTTTCCTTCAGGCCGTTGATGTAACGGTCATTGCCATCGGTGACAGTCACATTCAGCACCACCAACTTGGTTTCAAACTTTATAGTGTCTTCGGTTTTTTGCGGGTCTTGTTTAGGCGGAGTGTCTTGTTGGCGGGCGCTGACCCGGTTCAGCGCAAAGCCAAAAACCAGCAGCAATAAGATAGCTAAAGCATGGCGCATAACTGATGTCCTCAGAAAAGTGCGAAGAATTTAGTTCGTCGTGACTATTTCAGAAAGGAGCGGAGAATCCTGACCAGTTGAATGATGTCTGTTGCGCTTTCGACGACAGGAATCGAGATCACCTGGCGCGAAGTCTTGGCCAGTTGTTCATTCAACTGAGTTCCGGTTTCATTCAACTGTTTCAGAGCGTCTTCCAGGGTACTCGGCGGAGATTCCAATTCCTCATCCTTCGAACCTCCGAAATCCGATCGAATTTGCTTGGCCGATTTTTCAATTGCCTTCAATTGTTTTTCAGCCGAGCGAGGCAGGCTGCCGTTGGCGGCGTCTTTCGTCAGAGCCTCGGAATCCTGCTTGATCTGGAAACCTTTGCTAAGCAGTTTTTTGTGCTCTTCTTCTTCGCGCTTTATCTTCATCCGCCTCAGAGTGTCTCGCATGGTCTCATTCTGTTCATCAGGCGGAACCACCTGTCCCGTGCCGGCAGTTTGCCCGGTCACCGCCGAAGCGGCGACAAAAAGAAAACCCATGAAAAACATTAACCTCAGAAACATGACTTCAATACTCACAAGTCAGAATTCGACGGCTGCTGCGCCCGCTGCTGTTTTTCTGACTCAGGTCAATTCCCAGAATCTTGCCCGCCATTCCGCGCAACACTTCGTCTTCCAGCCTGCCGTTAGACTGGCAATCAATCCATTTGTTGGGATTCAAAACATCGGCAATACGGCCTTGTATGTTGGCGGAAACCAGTAACTGCGATTTTTTCTGATCCAGCGGCACTGCCGTAATTTCCAGAGAAAACCTGCCCTGCAACCAGTTGCGAACGTCACCGGCTGGCAGCGTCGAAAGATATTCCAGATCGGATTTTGTGGTCACGCCTTTTGAAAAACTGATCGGCTTTGTGACGATTTTGCCTTCGTTCGGTTTGCTTAGATTTTCGTCAATCTGCAACGCGCAGGTTTTCAGCACTTCGCGCACGCCTTCCAGAATCTTTTCGCGCGGCAAACTGATGTTGTACGGATTGTCGAGCGGTGGCTCGGTTTTGGGACGGTCAAAAGTAAATTGGGCTTGAGCCGTAATCGCCGAAAAAGCGGCAACAAAAACGGCCAGGAAAAACAAACGGCATTTCAAATTTGTCATAAAAACCTTGTTTCCACTCTGGAAAAGGCGGCTTGTAGCCGGACGGCTTTGCCGCATTCAATTCAAAATTTGGAGGCAGCGCAGGCGGACGAACAATAACAGCTTCTGTCCAAAGGCTTCAAGCAGCGACACAGCTTTTCGTTAATCGAAAGGCAAGGAAGGCAACTATGAAGACATCGAAATTGAGCCTTACACAAAAAATCCGCCCGGGCTGGCACTGTCGGGAATAAAACGGCCACCCAGGCGGATGTTGCTTGTCAGGTAAACGATCTTTGCTTTCAGTGACTGGTGGCCAATCGGCGTGAAGCCATAAATCCGGCGGCGACTTTCGACGCACTGAGAGCTTCACGCAGTATTCTTCTGCCACGATTCAACCGCGACATGACAGTGCCAAGCGGGATGTTCAAGGCGGCAGCAATTTCTTTATATGAAAGCTCATGAACATCGGCCAGCATCACCACGGCGCGATAAAGCTGAGGCAGCTTGTCGAAGGCCGCCAGAATTTCTTCATCGGCCAGATTCTGATTCGGCGCGGGGGTATAAACGGCAATTTCGGCCAGGGTTTCTTCGGCAACATCCGCCACCGGCAACCGAAACAGTTTTCGACGATGATGCGATATGACGTGGAACAGTATTTTGAACAACCAGGCGCGGCAATTAGTGCCAGGTTCGTAACGGTGAAAAGATTTCCAGGCCTGCAGGAAAGTTTCCTGCACAACGTCTTCGGCTTCGGTTTGACTGCCGATGACACGGCGGGCGGTGCGGAACAGGTCGTTGACGTGCGGCAGCGCAGCGGCTTCAAAATCTTCAAAAACAATATGGGAACTTGTTTCAGGCAAAGAGTTGTTTGATTTCATCCAGTTGAACATTTTGTTTTCTCCTTCGCCCGACTAATGCGCGATGCGGAAACGAAAGCTGCCAAAGGTGGCGAAAAAAAATTTGATGAGCAATTTCAACCAACAACAAAGCGAAGTGACCGGGTTGCTGCTGAAATGGAGCGATGGCGACAGAGAGGCGCTGGAAACGCTGATCCCCCTGGTTTATGACGAACTGTACCGGCTGGCACGCGGTTACATGAACCGCGAACAGTCCGGTCACACGCTGCAAATCACCGCGCTGGTCAACGAAGCTTATTTGCGACTGGCCAACTGGAAAGATGCCAAATGGGAAAACCGGGCGCACTTTTTTGGCGTGGCGGCTCAATTGATGCGGCGAATCCTGGTGGACTTTGCTCGTTCGCGGAATTACGAAAAGCGTGGCGGCGGGATGCAACAAGTCGCTTTTGACGAAGCCATAGGCCTGAGTTTACGGCGCGATGCCGATTTCGTCGCATTGGACGACGGATTGAAAAGCCTGGCCGAAATTGACCAGCGCAAAAGCCGTATCGTCGAGTTGCGATTCTTTGGCGGCTTGAGCGTCGAAGAAATTGCCGAATTGTTGGACGTGTCGCCGCGAACGGTAATGCGCGAATGGAATTTGGCTCGCGCCTGGCTGTTTAGAGAACTTCGCCATACAAAATCAACCACGGGGATCACGGGGAAAGCTTTATCGGTTTGAATGTGTCTTCCCCATGTGTGCCGTGTCCCCTGGTTGATTTGTTCCTCAAAAAAACTTTGCCGAACTGGCAGCTTTCGCCGAAGTTTCGCGCATTAGCTGGCGGAACTTGTCTGTGCGTGATGGCGCGGGCGGAAACTGAGGTGAAGGAAATGAATTCTGACAGGTGGCAACAGATCAATGAAATTTATTACTCGGCGATGGAGCGGGACACGGCGGAGCGTGAGCTGTTCCTGGATGAGCGATGCGCGGGCGACACGGCTCTGCGGCTAGAGGTTTGTTCTTTGCTGGAATCGAACGATAACGCCGGAGATTTTATGGACGCTTCGGCTCTGGAACTGGCCGCGCAATCCGTGGCCGCCGAATCCGACCAGCCGCAAATCGGCGAACGCATTGGCCATTACAAAATCGTTTCTCCGCTGGGCGCTGGAGGAATGGGCGAAATTTATCTGGCTGAAGACACGCGGTTGAATCGTCAGGTTGCATTGAAAATTCTGCCTCGCCAGTTCACTCGAGACGCCGACCGCGTGCGAAGGTTCAAACAGGAGGCGCGCGCGGCTTCGTCGCTGAATCATCCGCACATCGTGACAATCTTTGAAATCGGCGAGGAACGCAGCTGGCATTACATCGTCACCGAATTCATTGACGGCTTGACCCTGCGACAGCGGCTGGCCAGCGGCCCAAACAAAATCGCCGAGATTTTGGAGTTGATCATTCAAGCAGCCGGAGCGCTGGCCGCCGCCCACGAAGCCGGTATCGTTCACCGCGACATCAAACCCGAAAACATCATGGTTCGCCGCGACGGTTACGTGAAGGTGCTGGATTTCGGCATCGCAAAATTGACCGAACAGTTCGGCGCGGATCGTCCGACGCGAACCGACAGTTTTGCTTCTTCGCGCGAAGCCGTCAAAACCGACCCCGGCCACGTCATGGGCACGGCGCATTACATTTCGCCGGATCAATTGTTGGGTTTGGAATTGGACGGGCGCAGCGATGTTTTCAGCCTGGGTGTGGTGCTTTATGAATTGCTGACCGGGCGTCTGCCTTTTGACGGGACGACTCCAAGTGCAATCATCGCCGCTATTCTGAATGATGAACCGATGCCGATAGCGCGGTTTTCGCGCGCAATTCCGCCGGAACTTGAGCGGATTGCCGAAAAGGCGCTGCGAAAAGATCGTGAAGAGAGATACCAGGTCATCAAAGATTTTGCCCTGGATTTGAAAAGCTTGCGGCTGGAACTGGAAATGGAAGCCAAACTCAAACGATCAAGCGTCGCTTCCGTATCAGGAGAACCTGCGGCCGTGTCGCCAGGAATGCCTACCAACACGATGCCGCCGAATTCCGGGCAACATGACCGCGAAGTCATCGCCAAACTGGAACCCATCGGCGGAGCCGTTCCGCTGGATTCGCACTTTTATATCGAACGCCAAACCGACCGCGAATTTCACGAGGCCATCGCCCGGCAAGATTCTTTGGTTCTGGTCAAAGGCGCCAGGCAGGTTGGCAAAACTTCTCTGCTTGCCCGCGGATTACAACGCGCGCGCGAAAACGGCACGAAAGTTGTGTTGACCGATTTTCAATCCTTGAGCGCCGATTACCTGACCACACCGGAAAAACTGATTCTGACTTTGGCTGAAACGCTGGCCGATCCATTGGAGTTGG
>JAGNMH010000661.1 GCA_017991275.1 Acidobacteriota bacterium | reverse complement strand
AGTCATCTCCACAGACCATTGCCCGTTCTGCATGAAAGAGCAAAAAGAAATGGGCATTGACGATTTCAGCAAAATCCCGAACGGCGGCCCCGGCGTCGAACACCGCATGAGCCAGATTTACAACGGCGGCGTAGCTCAAGGCCGCATCAACCTGAACCGGTTTGTCGAACTGACTTCGACGGCTGCGGCCAAAATCTTCGGGCTGTTCCCGCGCAAAGGAACGATTGCCGTTGGTTCGGACGCGGACATAGTCATCTTCGATCCGAACCGCGAACAGACCATCAGTGCGGCGACTCACCACATGCGAGTGGATTACAGCGCCTACGAAGGTTGGAAGATCAAAGGCGTGACCGAAGTTGTTCTTTCACGCGGCAACGTCATCGTCGAAAACGGCGAATGGAAAGGCAAAACTGGCGCAGGTCAGTTCTTGAAGCGCGGAACGACTGGCGCAAAGTAGCGAAAAGAAGATTATGGACATTCGTCAGGCTTTGCTGGCCGTGCGTTCCAAACAGCAGGCGGTGACCATCGTCGAATTCATTGGCGATAACCCAAAACGCTTTGCCGAGTTGATGAAGCTTTTCTTTGAGGGGGAGTATCGCTTGACGCAATGCGCCGCTTGGCCAATGAGTTATTGCGTTGAGCAGCATCCTGAGTTGATCCGGCCTTATCTGCCGAAATTGCTCAATTGCCTGGAACGCGACGATCAACACGACGCTGTCAAACGCAATGTCTTGCGCCTGCTGCAATACATCGAAATTCCCAAACGGTTGATGGGCAGAGTTTACGCGCACTGCTTTGATTTTATTGACGATCCTGACCAGCCAATTGCCGTGCGAGCTTTCGCTATGACCGTTGCCGCTCGCATTGCGAAATCAGCGCCGGATTTGATGAACGAGTTACGGTTAATCGTCAGCAAACACCTGCCGCATTCGACAGCGGCATTTCGAGCACGAGCGAAACAGGTTTTGTAACTTCAATGATAAATTTGGGTAATTCCCGAAAACTGAAAGATTCCAGGAGGCTCCATGAAAGTTCGATTCCAGTTGTTGATCCATTGCTTTGCCTTGTTGTTGTTGAACTCGTTAAGCAGTTTGGGGCAAATCCAACCGCCGCCTCCGCCACCCACTCCGCCGAGAGTTAATGTCCCTACTACACCAGCCCGTGGCCCCGATCTGGATCGAAAAGCCGAAGAGTATAACCGCAAGTTAGAAGCTGAAATGCGCAGACGGGCATTGAACAATCGAAAGTCTGGCGCCGTCTTGCCCATCGTTTTGACTGAAGACGAGCTGACTTCGGATGAGAGAAAGGCGCTGACGCCGACTTCTGAAGACTTGAAGGCAAATGCCGAATTCTTGCGCCAATCTGGAACCGGCATTTTTCGGTTGATGCGCGTTGATAAGCAAAATCACCGGAAAGTGGTCAGCGCCGATAACCTGGCCGTCTCCGGAGATGTTCTGCTGGTCGGCGGAGGCGCTCAGTATTCGTTTACGAAAAAGAATCACAACGCTGATAAATGGTCGGATATGGCGTGGGATGAAGATTGGTTTTTAGGTGGTGTTGGCGGCCAAGCGATTGGGGTGTTGGTTGATCTGGGAGATGTCAGTCTGGAAAGCGTCAACTTGGAAAGCACCGGTCTGGGGTACCTGGCCAAATTCGTGCCTGCCACAACTGAAAGCGCGGCGGAAAAACAATTTCAGCAACTCGAAAAAGGCGAAACCGACAACGGATTCAACTACCGTTTGTCTGCGCTGTGGAAATTGAATACGACTTACGCGCTGCGTTCGGTCAACTATGACCGCTCAGATTTGCTGGTGGCTTTTCGAGCAGTGCGGCAAGATCAAAACGGAAGCCTGATTGTCTTGTGGAAGAAGCTGAACAGTTACGGCACACCTAAACTGAAAAAAGATCGGAAAAATTAGCCAAGGAGAGAATGCAGTTGTCAACGCCCCAGGCTTCAGAGGTAATCGATCATTCGGACGGTCGCGTCGAATTGCGTGACTACTCAACAATCAACAACAGCCCGCTCTACAACGAAGACCTTGCTCCAGTCCCGGTCGCCAATCGAGATTGGACTACTTACAACTACGCTGCGCTGTGGATTTCGATGGCGCATTGCATTCCGACTTACATGCTGGCGTCGGGGTTGATTGCGGCGGGGATGAACTGGTGGCAGGCGCTCACTACCATTTTGATCGGCAACACGATCGTGCTGATTCCGATTCTGCTCAACTCGCATCCGGGCACGAAGTACGGCATTCCGTTTCCGGTTTTTGCGCGGGCAGCTTACGGAGTTTACGGATCGAATCTGCCGGCGTTGATGCGCGCGATTGTGGCTTGCGGGTGGTTCGGCATTCAGGCCTGGATCGGCGGCGAAGCTTTGCACACGCTGTTCAAAGCGATTTTTCCCGGCTGGCCGACTTTGCTGGGCGGAGCCGTTGGCGGACACACGCCGACCGAATGGATTTCGTTTCTGCTGTTTTGGGGAATGAACATCTGGATCATTTATCGCGGGATGGATTTGTTACGAGCGGTGGAAAACTGGGCTGCGCCTTACGTGCTGGTGATGACGGCGCTGCTGCTGGGTTGGGCGATTTGGCGAGCCGATGGGCTGGGACAACTGCTCACCGATTCCGGCAAGTTTCACACGCTCGGCGAATTCTGGCCGGTGTTTATTCCTTCGCTGACGGCAATGATAGGATTTTGGGCGACGCTGAGTTTGAACATGCCGGACTTCACACGATTTGGTCGCAGCCAGCGCGAACAAACCATTGGGCAGGTCGTCGCTCTGCCGACTACGATGACTGTTTTTGCCGCGATGGGAGTAATGATTACTTCGGCGGCGATTGTGATTTACCCTCAGATGAAAGCGACCGAGTTGTGGGATCCGCTGAAAGTCGTCGGGCAATTCGACAGCGTGTTTGTCATAGCTGTTTCGATGTTTACGGCGGTCGTGGCTACGCTGGCGGTGAACATTGCGGCCAACGTGGTGTCTCCGGCCAATGATTTCGCCAACGCTTTTCCGAAACTGATTTCGTTTCGGCTCGGCGGATTGATCACGGGAATCATCGGCATAGCCATGCAGCCGTGGAAGCTGTTGGCCGATCCTTCGGCTTACATCTTTACGTGGCTGAATGGTTATTCGGGCGGCTTGGGTTCGATTGCCGGAGTCTTGATTGCCGATTACTGGCTGGTGCGAAACAAAGAATTGGCGCTCGGAGATTTGTATCGGACGCGCGGAGCTTACAGTTACTCCGGCGGTTGGAATTGGCGCGCAGTCGTGGCAACGCTGATTGGTTGCGGGTTGGCCTGGATTGGCTTGGTCATTCCGGCGCTGAAACCGCTTTACGATTACGGCTGGTTCGTTGGTTTCGGAGCTTCGGCGGTGATTCATTTTGTTTTGATGAAGGCTTTTCCGCCCGAAACGGTACCGCGCGCGTAAGCAAGCGGTCAGTCATAAATTGATGAAGGCGTTTCCGCCCGAAACGGTACCGCGCGCGTCAGCAAGCGGTCAGTCATAAATGTGCCGCTTGCTGACGCGCGCGGTACTGAAAAGGAGCACTTATGGCAAGAGTTGTGAAATGTGGATTGATTCAAGCAAAGAACGCTGCGCCGACTGACGCGCCGATGGAAGACATCAAGCGGCTGAACATTGATAAACATCTTGGCTTTATCGAACAAGCGGCCAATCAAGGTGTGCAAATTTTGTGCATGCAGGAAGTTTTCACCACGCCTTATTTCTGCGCTGAACAGCAAACCAAATGGTACGAAGCCGTCGAAAAGATGCCAGACGGCGCGACCACAAAG
>JAGNMH010000660.1 GCA_017991275.1 Acidobacteriota bacterium | reverse complement strand
GGTAAACCGCATAGCTGCGATGTAACTTCTTTAAGCTCGAATACCCGACTTGTATTACTCACTCATTGATCCAAGGAACATACTGCTGAATAGGCAAGGCTGATCAGGTCCTCAGCAGTGATGCGTAGAGCAAGATAATCTACCAATCAAAATCTGTCCAGAGTATGTGTAAGAGTTATCAAGAAAGGCAGGTAGAAATTATTGGCGGGGTGTTCCTGACAAAAAAATAGGGAGTTCGTCGTCAATGGCGAACTCCCTGGGTTTTCACTCAACCCAATCAGCGATAAAGACATTTGTATCACCTTGCTTAGCCGCGTTGCGGTTCGAGCAGAAGACAAGCTTTTTGCCGTCAGGCGAAAACATTGGGAAACCATCAAAGGTGTCGTTAAATGTAATACGCTCCTGGCTTGAGCCATCTATATTGATGGCGTAAATGTCGAAATTACGGCCTTTTGGGTCGTCAATGTTTGAAGAGAAGATGATCCGCTTGTTATTCAAAAAGAAGAATGGCGCAAAATTAGCTTTACCGTTGTTGGTCACTCGGCGCTTATTTGAGCCGTCTGGATTCATGACCCAAAGATCAAGTTTGGTTGGGCGAATCATGTTTTCATTTAGCAAAGCCAGGTAGTCGGCTTTTTCGGCGTCGGTTTGCGGGTGAAAAGCACGATAAACAATAAGTTTGCCGTCATAGCTCCAGAAAGGACCTCCGTCGTAGCCTAACTCATTGGTCAGTTTCTTCACTTTCTTGCCGTTTTTGTCCATCGTGTAAATGTCCAGATCGCCATCGCGCAAACTGGTGAAGACGATCTTGCCGTCAGGGCGAATAGTCGCTTCGGCATCGTAACGAGCAGTCGTCGTCAATGGCTTTGGGTTCGATCCGTCAAGGTTCGCCTTAAAAATGTCAAAGCCGGAATAAAGGGACCAGACATAGCCCTTGGACATATCTGGCTTGGGTGGGCATTTGGCATCGGCCTTGAAGGTAGAGGCATAGACGATGGATCTTTTGTCTGGCGTGAAATACGAGCAGGTCGTTTTGCCTTCGCCATTCGATAACATCTTCATCTCAGACCCGTCCAGGTTCATCGAAAAGATTTGGTCGCAGCCGTCCCCTTTTACCGCGCGTTGAAAGATCAATTTTTTGCCGTCATGGGAAAAATAAGCTTCGGCATTTTCTCCCTCAAAAGTAAGTTGTTTGATATTGGCGAGATGTTTTTCGCCAGGGAATTTCAAATCTTTGATGGCTGGGGTTTGCTGATTTATCGAGTTTGCTTTACCTGAAAGGAAAAAAAAGCCGCAGGCTGCGGCACAAAAAATAAAAATCAAGCCAGTGATTGCACGCATAATTTCTCCTGAAAGAAGTAAGTGGGACAATTTTGAAAATTGTCCCACTTCAGTTTTAGGCCAGTCTTCGACCTTAATCTTCGTCGTTATTGTCGTTGCGTCGGTTGCCGGCTCTTGGCTCTCTGCCGCCGCCTTCTTTGCCACCGCCTTTATTTTCGGCCAACAAGGCTTTGCGGCTCAGACGAATCTTGTTGCCTTCAATGCCAATGCACTTGACCATCACTTGCTGTCCTTCTTCCAGTTCATCGCGCACATCGCGAACGCGATAATCGGCAATTTCGGAAACGTGCAGCAAGCCATCCAGTCCAGGCAGAATTTCGATGAATGCACCGAAATCAACAATGCGCGAAACCGTGCCCAGATAGGTCTTGCCGATTTCGGCTTCAGCGGTCAGGTCGCGGATGATTTGCATGGCCATTTCTCCAGCTTCGCCGCTAGGCGTTGCGATTGAGATACGGCCAGAATCTTCGACATCAATCTTAGCTCCGGTACGCTCGACGATTGATTTAATCATTTTGCCTCCTGGTCCAATGACGTCGCGAATCTTGTCGGGGTTGATCTGCAAGGTCAGTATCCTGGGCGCGTACTTGCTTAGTTCTTTGCGAGGTTCGGCCAACACTTCATCCATCTTGTCCAGAATGTACAAGCGGCCTTTCTTGGCCTGCTCCAGAGCATCAGCCAGAATCTGTGGATTCAACCCTGTGACTTTGATGTCCATCTGCAAGGCAGTGATTCCGTTGCGTGTACCTGCGACTTTGAAATCCATATCGCCGTAATGGTCTTCAGCGCCGGCGATGTCTGTCAAGATGGCGAATTTCTTTTCTTCCATCACCAAACCCATGGCCACACCTGCGACCGGAGCCTTAACTGGAACGCCTGCATCCATCATCGCCAGGCAGCCTCCGCAAACGGTCGCCATCGAAGACGATCCATTGGATTCGGTAATGTCCGATACCACTCGAATGACGTATGGCCATTCGGTATCGTCCGGCATCATTGCTTCCAGCGCGCGATGAGCCAGTGCGCCATGGCCGATTTCGCGGCGTCCCGGGCTGCCAGTGCGCCCGGTTTCGCCAACCGAAAAGGGCGGGAAATTGTAATTCAACATAAACCGTCGTTTGAGTTCGCCGGTTTCCAAGCTATCCAGATATTGCACGTCCTGAGAAGTTCCAAGCGTGACAGTCACCAACGCCTGAGTTTCGCCTCTGGTGAAAAGCGCAGAGCCGTGCGTGCGAGGCAACAAGCCAGCTTCGATTGAGATTGGACGAATTTCTGAAAACTTGCGACCGTCAGGCCGACGGCGATTGTTCAGAATGTCGTCGCGGAAAATTGCTTCCTTCAGGTGATCGAACAGAACTCCTGCTTCGGCTCGCACAGTCGGTTCATCTTCTGGATAACCGCCAATGACTTTTTTCTTCAGGTCGTCAATCGCGCTATAGCTCTCCAGTTTCGATTTGTTTTGGACATTGAGCGCCTCTCGCATTTCGCCGGTGTATTTTTCGGCAATTTCACGCAGCAGGTTTTCGTTAACTGCTTTGGCCTGGAAGTCACGCTTTTTGATTCCCAATGCTTCAAACATCGAACGCTGTAACTGGCAAAGCTTCTTGATTTCGCCGTGGGCGAACAGCAGGGCTTCGAGCATGACCTCTTCGCTGACTTCTTTGGCTCCAGCTTCCACCATCACGATGGCTTCTTCGCTACCAGCGACGATCAGGTTGAGCACAGAACCACGTAATTGCTCATAAGTCGGATTAACAACGTACTTGCCTTCGACCAGTCCAACGCGAACGCCGGCAATCGGATTGTGGAAAGGAATATCAGACAGGTAAAGCGCCGCTGACGCGCCGGTAATTGACAACACATCCGGGTCGTTTTCGTCATCAGCGGAAATCACCATCGAGATGATTTGAGTTTCGTGCTGATACCCTTCAGGGAACAACGGGCGGATAGGGCGATCAGTCAGACGGCAGGTCAGAATCTCTTTTTCGGAAGGACGGCCTTCGCGTTTGAAGTAGCCGCCAGGAATACGTCCGGCAGCGTAACCATATTCACGGTAATCAACAGTCAGCGGAAAGAAATCCGCGCCTTCTCTTGGTTTGCGAGCGGAAACGGCTGTGACCAGAACAACCGTTTCGCCTTGCTAAACGAGCACTGCCCCGTCAGCCTGTTTTGCAATGCGGCCGGCTTCAATCGAAAACTCGCGACCGCCTAAATTGATGCCTTGTTTCAGAAACATCTGTATCTCTCCTCTAAACAACGACGGTGATCAGTCTTGATAAGCGATAGGATTGCCAGCCGCTCATCAATTGCCAGTCACCTCAAAAGACAAAACGCCGCAGGCACAAACTTCGGACACAACGTCGCAAAGTCGTCTGCGGCTGATGGTATGGAATAAAATTGAAATGTTTGACGGAATTGTCTGAACAATCTGTCACTATGGGCGACCCCAGAATCGGGCAGCCAATT
>JAGNMH010000659.1 GCA_017991275.1 Acidobacteriota bacterium | reverse complement strand
GGTTGACCCCATGCGGAATAATCGGTTGATTGCCGTCGAGCTTGACCGAAGTGCTGATTACTGAACGCGCGTACTCTGAAAGGTAGATCATGCCGTCAGCTCTTCGAAAGCTTCTGGCCTGGCTCATTCTCAACAAAAGCATCTTGATAAACATCCAGGATGCGCCGTAGCGGCGGCTTTCGGCGATCTGGAACGGAAGCAGGTTGTGCGACATCGTGACGAATGGCTTGAAACCGCCGCCATAAGTTCCGTCAGGAACGAACAGCAAATCACAATGCTGCTCCGCCAGACGCGGCAGCTTCGCCGCCTTCCAGTAAAGTCTTGCGGGCAAAGACTGGTCCAGCAATGGCTCGTGAATACATTTCAGCCAGGGTTTGCCGGGCAGCGGTTCCAGCGTCTGCCTTCCTGCCCATAGCGTCACGCGCGTAATGCCGTGTTTGCGCGGCTCTGCGGCGTTTAGCAACTCGAAAAGGTGAGTCAGCCCGCCGCCAGTGCGAATGTTGGAAGCATCTATGCCTAAGCGCATCGCAAACTCCTTAGTTTCCACCACGATCTGACGACATGTAGGTCAGATCAAAATCACCATCAATGTATTCCCAGATGTGCCCCGCGCCGCTCAAAAACTGTTCTCCCGAAAGATCATCGGCGTGATAGGCATATCGAAGCTGTTTCATAACAGGCAACCACCACCTTGCCACTCCAGCCACGAACGGGTCGCTGGTAACCAGGGAAATCACATCTATTTCCTCCGCCAGCGCCCAGCTAACAACTCCGGCAAAAAAATCAGACAGCCTCCTCGGTTGTAATGGATCAATTCGCAAAGTAAGCAAATGAAGCCGTCGGCATCCGTCTTCTTCAACAACGCGCGCGATGGCGGAACAGCATTTTTTTGCGGTTTCTGGCAAGCTCAGCAAGAAATGTTTTTCAGTGCCCGGATGCGCCGAAATTCGCCAGTTCAAAAATTCGCGTGAGCGCGGAACATGCAAAGACGTCTGGGGCTGCTTTTCGTAAAAGACTGCCAATTGATCCGCCGTCGCAGGCAAAACTGAAAGTTTTGCTTTCGACAACGTGCGCGCTTGCCAAACAATGCGCGTAGCCAACCCGCCCATCGCGGCCAGAGCTTTGACGCCAAGACTGGTTGCCGACTCGCCCTGTGTTTTAGCTTTTATTTTTGGATGCTGCTCAGGATGCAATAACAGGCTCAACCCAACAGTGTGGAGCTGATCTTGCCAACCAAATTTTGAGACCAGTTTCCAGGACAGTTCATTTGGAAAACCAATCCGCATAGGACATAGAGCCATTGCTTCTGCCAACAGAAAAGCGCCAAACGCTTTCCCTCTAAACTCGGCCAAAACGGCGATGTCGCACAGCAAGATGGCGGTGCGCTCGTCTTGACCACGACGCAAAGTCATAGGAATTGTGCCAACGTGCCCGGCAATCTGATCGTCCTTCATCACAACGATTGGCGATTTTATAGTCTTGTTATCATCAGTCCTGTATAACCAACGCCAGTTCCGCTTGAGGAAATTCGACCTGGTTGGAAACATCTGTTCGTAAAACGCTTCCAGTTTGGCAACTGGGATGTCATCACCAGCCAGCACAACAGCGTTTTTCGCCATGCGTCCAACACGCGGCAACAGCCTCGAATTTTTGGGTGTTAAAGCGGCAACCACGACTCACCTCTCAGTGTTCTGTTCATCATCGGCTGGCAATTGAATTTGTTCGGACCATTCAATCGGCCATTGATTGCATTTCGCCGAAGCCAATTCGCTGTTGGCAGTCAAAAAATAAGCGATGTGATTCAGCGGCCATTTGGCCGCAATGTAATCCCGCCTGATGCACAGACCGTTTAAGTCCGTTGTTGGACTTGTCACGTGACAGCCGCGCTCAGCCGAAGCGCATGATTGATATCCCGACTGAAAAACCGTTTTGGCGGCATTCGCTGTAAAGCGGGAGAAAAGACCTTCAGGCCAGGCAAAATGTTTGACACTTCCCAATCTGCGATTCAGCGATTCGTAAGACCACACGACTTCGTCATTCACCTGCTCTGGTGTTATCGCTGACAGAACGTGATGCGACATAGTGTGGCTGCCGATTTCGTGCCCGCTTTTCAGCAGGCTTTCCACGTCGTCCCAGGTCAGCATCTCGGTCGGCGGCAAAGTCAGTTTGCGAACACAAAACTCTTTCAGTTTTTGGTGATCGGTTTCCCCCACCATTGAAGGACAAATGAAAAAACAACCGGACACCCCGAATTCATCCAGAATCCGCGAAGCGCGCATACAGTTTTTCAGCCCATCGTCGAAGCTGATGCAGATGTAAGGCCGATCAATTTCTCCGCTCCATAACCTTTCAACGGCTTCGGAATAACCGATCAAGGTATGACGACGGCTCAGGTATTGCAGGACGCGGCGAAATCCCGCCTCTTCATCCTGGAAGATATGATGCAGGTAAATGAACTGAATCCGGTTTCTGTCGAGAAACGACATTCGACCGCTCAGGGTGTAGACGCTTGCCAAAGATGTCAGAGCCAAATGCCTGCCCCAGCGCCTCATGCTGTTTTCGGCTTCGGCACCGTATGGTGATTTGTATTCTCTGATTTCCATGACTAACTGCTCCTTTCCTGCCCAATTCCGATCATCAACTGACTTAGCTCTGCTTGATCTCGCAAAAGAGATTCGTACGTTTGCTCCCACCGTTTGGTGATTGCGCGAACATCGAAGCGCTCCAATACCCTCTTGAGTCCTTTTTGCCCCATCGTTTCGCGCAATTCGGCGTCTTCAACCAGCAGGTTGATTTTTTCCGCCAGGGCGTTGGCGTTTCCGGCTGGAACCAGAAATCCGACTTCACCATCCGCCACGACTTCCGGCACTCCGCCAACTGCCGTCGCCACAATCGGCTTTGACATGGCCATTGCTTCAACCAGAGTTCTGCCGAAGGTTTCGATGTGCGAAGAACTGACCAGCAAATCGAATCCGCCAAGAACCGGTGAAAGGTCTTCGACGGGCTTATGAAAAGTAATCAATTCAGCCAGACTCAATTCGCGGATCAGGCCTTCAATGTAGCGAAAGTATTCCAGGTCACTTTCCAGAAATCCTGGTTGCCCAACAACGTGAAATCTGACGTGAGCATGCTTATCGGCAACGATTCGCGCAGCTTTCAGAAAAAGCTCGAAGTTTTTGATTGGGACAAGCCGCCCAACTATCCCGACGCGAAATGTCTCTGCCGAATCGGCGGCGGCAAATGGATAGAGTCTTCGCGGTCTGAGATGAAAATCCGTCCCGCACGGAAAAACCGCGGATCGGGTTGCGTCTAAACCTTCTTCAATCAATTGCTCGCGGCGTATTCCCGTCACTGCCGCGACCAGGGCTGCGCGCTTGAAGCACCACTTCATGACGACGCGAAAGTGGTATGGATAAAGATTGAACCCGGAATCCAACCAGATGACTTTCAGATTCGGTTGAATGAGTTTGGCCAGACTGGCCGCAAAAAAGAGCATCCCATCGAAAGTGTGGACTACAACTACACCCTCTTTTTTCGCCAGCCTGATAATTTCTCGCGTGACGGCCAACAGGTCGCCTATGGTTCCAAACGGTTGAGACGTGCTGTAGCGCAGATATTCTCCCTTGCCTATCGTCCGCACTCGCACGTTATGTTTTGCCAGCAGTTTGGGCAGTTCGCCTCCGGGAGAACAGATGACAATCGGCTCAAACTTTTCTCTGTCTATGTGTTTTGCGATGTCCAACAGTGTGTGTTGCACCCCGCCAAAAGCACCTGTGTGCTGGCAAGCAAGAATGATCGGTGTCGTCATT
>JAGNMH010000658.1 GCA_017991275.1 Acidobacteriota bacterium | reverse complement strand
TAGGCCTGGCTCGTGACGATCCGGCGATGGAGTTTCTTCATGCTCCAGCCGGACTCCATGAATTCGACGGCCAACCAATCGAGAAGTTCGGGGTGGGAAGGCGGGGCGCCATTGCGACCGAAATCGTTCGGCGTAGCCACAATGCCTCGCCCGAAATGGTGATGCCACAAACGATTGACCAACACTCGTGCAGTCAGCGGATGATCGGCTTTGGTCAACCAGCGAGCTAGCGCCAAACGGCGACCTGGCGAATCACCTGCGGCTTTGATTTCCGGCACAACCCCCTTGCCTTCAATCGCGGATAAAAAAGCAGGCTGAACTTCCGCGCCCGGTCTTCGCCAATCGCCGCTCTTCAGCACGTGCATCGCAGGCACAGGCTTCAAAACATCTGAAACGGACAAAGCTCTGGGAATAGGTTCAGGCTCAAAAAGATTGATGCGGTGCATTTGCTGTCGCAAAGCAGCGCGCTTGGCTTTGTCTTCAGCATTAATGGAAGCCAGCAATTCGTCCCATTGAACACTCAACATTCGCTGAGCGTCTTTGGCCAACCGCTTTTCTTCGTCTGTTCGCAGCTTGTCTTCTTTATTCAGGGCGTTGGCAAAAACAGGTTCCAGCGCCGCTCGTTTTTCGGCAACCAGCTTGTCTTTGTAAGGCTTTTCGATGGCGGCAATCTGATCCTGGATCGGCTTCAGCTTGTCTTTGTGTTCTCTGGTCGCTGCGTGAAAAGCATCTTCCAGGTCTTTGGCTGGCTGCTCTTTGGTCGGTTTTCGGTAATCGTAATTGTCAGAAGCGGCAAAGAACGATTGCAGGCTATAAAAATCCGCCTGAGGAATCGGGTCGAACTTGTGATCATGGCAGCGCGCGCAACCGACTGTCAGACCAAGAATTCCATTGCCTACGCCAAACATCACTTCGGTCAACCACTCTTGCCGAAGCTCTGCTTTGTCCAGATTGCCAGAAACAACATGCTGAGGCCCAGCTCGTAGAAAACCTGTCGCAACTCGCATTTCAAAACTGTCAGGATCAAGTTCATCGCCCGCAATTTGTTCAACTATAAATTGATCGTAAGGCTTGTCGTCATTCAGCGAATTGACAACGTAATCCCTATAACGCCAAGCCTGTTCGCGGTCAGCGTCCAACTCAAAACCGTTGGTTTCTCCGAAGCGAGCAACGTCCAGCCAATGCTGCGCCCAACGCTCGCCATAACGCGGCGAAGCCAACAAACGCTCAACGACGTTTTCATAAGCATCAGGGGATTTATCGGCCAGGAAAGCTCTGATCTCTTCAGGCGAAGGCGGCAAACCGGTCAGGTCAAAAGTCACACGGCGAAGCAGCGTGTTTTTGTCAGCTGGTGGCGACGGCTGAAGTCCTTTCTCTTCAAGTTTGGCCAACACGAAAGTATCTACTGGGTTTCGAACCCAGCTTTGATTTTTGACTAAAGGAAGTGTCAAGCGTTCGGGCTTAACGAAAGCCCAGTACCGCTGCTGAGTTACAGATTTGCCAATTGCGCGCGAGCTAACAGGCAAAGAACTGGTCAGTGCCAGAAACAAAAGCGCGGCTACCAAGCTCGAAAGTTTGAGCAATCGAATTTGCTTCATAACTTGTAGTTGATTTGATTTGAGGTAGTTTCAAGCAAACAGGCAAAGCAAATTTGAAGCCGATCACAATAACTCGTTGACCAGGCTCTTCCACTCATCGTCAAGCGTTTTGCCCGCCGGGAAGGTCTTGCCAGCTTGACCATACCAATAACGGGCGTTGCTTTCGTCGCCTTCCTTGCGATGCAAGTAAGCGTGAATCGCCGATGCTTCGGCGGTTTCAATGTCCTGAACAATTTTATGAGCCTTATCCCAATCGCCTAGCCGCTCGTACCAGAGCGCGCCAAGGTAAGGCGACAATCCGGCAGGCGGTTCAGCATCGGTCAAGCCGTCTTCAAATGCGTCGAAAGTCATTACGGCCTTTTAGTGTTCAAATGAAAACTACAGTTTGTGAATTCGGGATCTCGAATCTGGCGCGACAGCGCGGATTCGGGCAAAAGATCATATCGTCAATACGAACCATATAGTCGCTGGATTTGGCAAACTTGGCTCGATCAAATTCGCTTGCGCCGCGCGGTAACTCACGCTTTTTCGTGCGCCTCAACCAGCGTATCTGAAATTCATAGCTCTGACGGCACTTCGGGCAAGAGTAAGTAGCCGTCTTAGTTTCTTGTCGTTCGGTGTAAAAGTCTCGTTCATCCATGGTTTGGAGTTTACCCTCAAATATCGAGGCTGAGAAGGTTGAAACCGTCGTCACCACTCAAATTATAAATACTCGCTTCATGAATTTGAATAAATGACTGATTAAGGGCGCTCAAGATTGCTTCTTCAGAGCCGGATAAAAAACGAACCTATAGCGGAATAAAGAAAAGGCTGGCGAGCTTAACTTGATGAACAGTTCAGTGGCCACCCCTGGCAACCTGAACCATCCATCCGTCAAACTTTCGCCAGCCAACTTGCGCTGCTTCTTTGGGAAAAAGTTGCAGCAAGCTTCAGCATACTATTTGGCCGAGACGGGTTGGCGAGTTTGACTCGATAACCAGTTCAGTCGGCCACCCCTGGCAAACCTGAACCTCTCATCTGTCAAATCTTCGCCAGCCCAACTTACGCCGCAACCAGTTGCTGAGGCCGCGGCAAGACATATTTGTGGCTGTAATTGAATTGCGCGTCAAACAGATTTGAACATTTGTACGCGATGACTGTTAGAACAGTGGAAAGCTCGTCATAAGATTCTCCCGCTGTCGCCCAATTAAGACGGCCAAGAAATCAAAAATGAGCACTGCGGTGAATATTTTTTCAATTTCCAGCAATTTCCTACATTACCCCCAATCAAATAAGCCGCATCTGTCAGACAAACAATGAAAGCAAATGATAAACAAAATCCTGTCGCTCAAGATGACACTATGTCCAAATGAAAACCAAGCTGAACTTCGATTGCTCAGGCGAATCTGCATTTGAAACAAGTAAAAAGGGCGGCTTGAACTTTAACGAGTGCTTTGCTACCCTCACGCCTCAAATTTCGACAAGATCAAATAAACCAAACTCGGAGGAAAGAAGAACTTCCAATGGCTTTAGCAAAAGAGGCTAAATTAGACATCATCTCTCAGTATAAAACCCATGTTTCTGATACCGGTTCGCCAGAAGTACAGGTTGCGTTACTGACAACTCGCATCAATGAATTGACCGATCACTTCAAAACCCACAAAAAAGACAACCACTCACGTCGAGGCTTGCTGAAACTAGTCAGTCAACGGCGCAGCATGTTGGACTATTTGAAGCGTATTGACATCAATCGGTATCACGAATTGATCAGTCGTTTGGGACTGAGAAAATAAGTTTGAAGATTTCGACGGCGTCTCCGTATGAGACGCCGTTTTTGCTGTGCAGCCGAACGTGACGGCACGTATTTCCTGCTTTGCCCTTTACCAATGCCCTTCGAAATGCCAAATGGCTGATTAGAATTTAGGCAAGCATGGAAGACGAATGATTTCATCCGAACCTGGTAATGAACTTTCGGATGCCCTCAGCGCCACCATCACAATTGGCTGCCCGATTCTGGGGTCGCCCATAGTGACAGATTGTTCAGACAATTCCGTCAAACATTTCAATTTTATTCCATACCATCAGCCGCAGACGACTTTGCGACGTTGTGTCCGAAGTTTGTGTCTGCGGCGTTTTGTCTTTTGAGGTGACTGGCAATTGATGAGCGGCTGCCAATCCTATCGCTTATCAAGACTGATCACCGTCGTTGTTTAGAGGAGAGATACAGATGTTTCT
>JAGNMH010000656.1 GCA_017991275.1 Acidobacteriota bacterium | reverse complement strand
CAGAAGGCGATGGTTATGCAGTTTGTCGAAGGCAAAACGTTGCGTTCGGTCATGATTTCTCAGGGGATGGATTTTGACAGAGTCGCCGCAATCGTCCGGCAGATGGGCGAAGCCCTGGCCGCCGCTCACGAAAAAGGTGTTTACCACCGCGACCTGAAACCTGAAAACATCATGCTGGAAGAAGTCGGCGGCGGGCGACAGCAGGTTAAGCTGATTGATTTTGGCGTAGCTCGGATCAAGGATTCGGTGGTCGCCACAGATGTCGAAGTCACCTGGATTGCCGGAACTCCGCCTTACATGGCTCCAGAACAATTGCGCGGAAAGCCGATTGCCGAAAGTGACATTTACGGTTTGGGCGCGGTCGCTTACGAAATGCTGACCGGCCAAACTCCGTTCAAGGCGGGTTCGGCAGTTGATCTTTACGAATTGCAACGCGAAGGCGCGATTACCAAACCGACTGAGCTTCGCGGAAATTTGCCGGCAGCAGCCGAAGCCGCGCTGTTGAAATCCCTGTCGTTTAACGCCGAAGACCGTTACCAAACTGTGCAGGTTTTTGCCGAAGACCTGGCGGCTGCATTGACAGGCGAATCGCGTTCTCCAAGCGTGAATGTTGATCCGATGGCGACGACTTTGCGCCATGACAACTTTACAGCTATTGCAAAGGCGCGCGAAACGACTTTAGACGCAACCGAAATTCGCACGGGCAGCAAACCGGGCGGCTCTCCGATGAAATGGATTGGCATCGTTGCTGCGGTTGTCGTTTTGGCCGTTGCCGCATGGTTGCTGACAAAGCCAAAGGCGCCGACGGTTGTTGCTCCGATTCCACCTGTGCCAGCCTTCAATTACTGGGTGATGGTTCAGAAATATCGCGACGGCAAACCATATCAATCACCTTTCAGGCTGGCTGGCGAACTGATTTTCGAGAACGATTACCACGTCCAACTCAACGTTGGCGCTGCGCGTTCCAGCTTTCTGTACATCATCAACGAAAGTCCGCAACCGGTGAACGGACTGCCGGAATACGTGACTTTGTTTCCCTCGCCAACGGCAAATGAGAGCAAGGCCGAGCTTGTGGCCAATCAACAAATCACAATTCCTGAAATCGGCGACGGCTTTTTCTTCGACAAAGATCAGGGGACTGAAAAACTTTGGTTGATTTGGTCATCCAAAAGTTTGCCGGAACTGGAAGCCGTGAAATCCCTGGCCAACCCCAAAGACAAAGGCCAGATCAGCGACCCGGCGCAAATTCGTTCGGTGCGTGATTTGATCGCCAGGCATCACGCGATTCCGGCAACAATCGCCAAAGACGATGCCAACAAAGTCACCAGAGTTTCCGGCTCCGGCGAGGTGATAGTTCATCTGATTAAGCTGGAACACCAATAACCTTGGAGTGCGACGCCTTTGGCGTAGCTTTGGTATTCCTTCGGCAAGGTGGTTCCATTGCCAACGTAATACCAAAGCGGCGCTTTACGCCGCACTCCATATTTTTTGCCAGGGAGGTTCGCCTTGCTTCGCCAAAATCGTATTGCTCAGCTTTTCGTAGTTTTCTTTCTTGGGCTTTCAATTTCGACGATCACCGCCAGCGGCCAGCAACCGCCTTTGCTTGAACCGGACAAAGCGGTTGAAGCCGAATTGCGTGGCGGCGAAACGCAATCGTTCCATCTTTCGCTGACTACTCTGGATTTCGCTCGCGTCGCGGTGACGGCAAAAGAGGCCGCGCTTTCAATCAAGCTCTTCACTCCCGATGGGAAACCATTCATTGAGTATCAGTGGAATCAGGATTCGCCCGATACGACCAATCTGTCATTGATTGCCGGCTATACAGGCAGCTATCGCGTCGAGCTGACTTCACAGGAAAAAGAATCCAAAAAGATTTCGATCAAACTGGCTGAACTGCGCGCGATTGAAAAGTTCGATCCCGAACGCATCGAAGCCGAGCGCCAATTTGCCAAAGGCGAGCAGCTTCGTGTGAAACAGACTGCCGAAGACAAGAAAGCTGCGCTGGCTGCTTATGCTGAGGCTTTGAAGCAATGGCGAGTTGCGGGCGACAAGGAAAAGCAGGCGATGACGCTGGGCGCGCTCGGCGATGTTTCGCGCGGAATGCGCGAAACCCAGCAGGCGCTGGATTACTTCAGTCAGGTGTTGGCGTTGCGTCGCGAGTTAAAAGACCGCAAAGGTGAAGCCAATGCGCTCGGCAATCTGGGACAAACCTATCAGGCGATGGGGCAGCAGAAACAGGCGATTGATTTCTTCCGCCAATCGCTGCCGATTCTGCAAGAAGTCGGCAATCAGCGCGGCGAAGCCGTCACCACGACTCTGATTGGAGTCAGCCAGCTTGCCGCAGGCGAACGTCCGCAGGCGGTTGAGACTTTTGCCCAGGCCAAAGCCGTCTGGCAAAAGCTGGGCGATCAAGGCCGCGAAGCCGAAATGAGCGTACGCGCCGGACGAGCTTATGAAGCGATCAACGACAAACCGAAGGCGCTTGAGGCTTACGCCGAGGCCTTGAAAGTTTATCGCGCAGCGAAAGATCAAATCGGCGAAGCCAATGCGCTGCTTGACCTGGGCGCGGTTAATCAGGATCAGGGCAACAACAAACAGGCGTTGGAATACTTCCGGCAGGCGTTGCCAATCTGGCGCGAACTGAAACGCAAACGCGAAGAAGCCAGCACACTGAATTTCATAGGTCGCGTTCAGAACACGTTGGGCGACAAACAATCGGCGCTGGAAAATTACAATCTGGCGCTCATCCTGGCGCGCGAAGTCGGCAGTCGCGGATTGGAAGCAACCGTCTTGAACAACATGGCTACGGTTTATTTTGCGCTGGGAGAAAAGCGCCGCGCTGCCGAATCCTTCAACCAGATTTTGCCTTTGCGCCGGGCCGCCAACGACAAACTCGGCGAAGCCAGCACGCTGACCAACATTGGCAGCGTGTATTCCGACCTGGGCGAAAACCTGCGCGCGATTGAGTTTTACAATCAGGCCTTACCGCTGTGGCGTGAAGCCAAACGCGCCGACGGTGAAGTCAGCGCCATTCAAAACATAGGCGAAGCTTACGACCTGCTCGGCGAAAAACAGAAGTCGCTGGATTTTTACGCCCAGGCGTTGACGCTGGCGCGTTCCATCGGAGCCAAACAGGTTGAAGGCATTATCTCGACCAATCTGGCGACGCTGTATTCGTCGCTGGGCGAAAAAGAAAAAGCGCAAGAGATGTATTTGCAGGCGTTGGAAATTCATCGCGCCACGGGCAATCGCACGGTCGAAGCCGACACGCTGCACCTGCTGGGTTTTCTGCATTACGAACTGGAAGACACCGCGAAGGCGCTGGATTACCTGAGTCAAGCCTTGCCTGTCTGGCGGCAATTGAAAGACAAACGCGGCGAAGCCATCACGTTGACGGCGACTGGAATGGTTTATCGCTCGCTGGATCAGCGCGATAAATCTCTGGAGTTTTCAAACCAGGGTTTGCCGCTTCATCGTGAAGTCGGTAATCGCGCCGGCGAAGCGGAAACTTTGATTAACATTGGTTTGATCGAAAGTGCGGCGGGCGAAAAGCAAAAGGCTTTTGAGAACTTCAACCGCGCCGCCGAATTGAGCCGGGCCATCAGCGACCCCGCGCTGGAAGCCAAAGCCAAATACGAAATCGCTCGCGTCAAACTCGACACAGGCGAACTGGATCAATCGCGCAGCCAGATCGAAGACACCCTGAACATAGTCGAATCGTTGCGGACAAAAGTCGCCAGCCAGGAATTGCGCGCTTCGTATTTTGCGACGGTGCAAAAGTATTACGACTTTTACATTGAACTTTTGATGCGG